>JBGOYQ010000044.1:0-7654 GCA_041479735.1 Anaerolineae bacterium
ACGCGTTCGATGACCGATCCCTGCCGACCGACCGCAAGAGCCCGGTCGGCCATCCCCGAAACGTCGATGGCGACACCGACTTGAGACGGGGTGGCGGTCCACAGGCGATTGCCGTCGTGCAAGACGACCGTACCGGTGGCGGGATACGTCAGCGATGAAGACAGGATGCCTTCGATCGCGGCGCGATCCTTGCCGGCCAGATCGATTCCCATGGAGGTGACGCCCGGCAGCGCTCTACCGGCGAACAGCGCGCGCATCGCCAACAGCGCGAGCGCCGCCGCCAGCAGCAACGACGCGCCGGCTGTGAAGGCCGCCATGAGCAGGCGGCTCAGCAGGTTCAACCAGTTGGCCGATGGACGGGGGACGGTCTGGGTGGTTTGCATGGCCGGGCGCTTGTTGGGTGCGGATTATATCACCCGGGCACGACGCGACTCTCCCACCAACCCCCCACCCCGGTCCTCCCCCTTCACAGGAGAAGGGGATTAGGGTTCAAGGAAGACCTCGAGGCTGTTGTAGTGCAGCGTCCCGGGAATGCCTGCGGCCGGCTCATGCACCGCGATGCGGCCCCATTGGTTGACACCGGACTGGTAGACCACCGCCACCTCAAACGTACCAACCTGACCGACGCCCGGGGATGTCAGCGGCGCCGAGGCGGAGCCGATGACGACGCCGTTGCGGTCGAGGACGTCGACGACCAGCGGGCCGGAGGTGTCGAGCCAGCCAGCCCCGCGGACGATGACCAAGCCTCCGCGAACGAGCGCCCCGTCACGCGGGGCGAAGATGACCAGCTTCTCGGCGCCGCGCAGAGCCGGATTGACCCGAGGCAACCCGGCGGAGAGCAGCACCAGGTCTACCGACGCCAAATGGCCCAATAATCCGTAGCGCAGTTCGAATGTGCTGACCTCGAGCCGCGCGGCTTCGCCCACATGAGGGATCGAGAAGGACATCTCGGTGAAGAATCGTCCGGCGAGGTCCGGCAGGGCCTGCAGGTATGTCACACGCGAGGCGATCACAGCGCCGTCTTCGCCGATCACGCGCAGGCGCAAGCGTCCCTGGTAACTCGGCCCGCCGTAGCCGACGATGCGTATCGGGCTGACGACCTGCGATCCCGGGCCGGGTTCGAGGATGACCAGGCTCTCAGGCGGTAAGCCGACCTTGGGGGGGGCTGGTGTCGGCGATGGGCCGGAATCGGGGGGCTCGAGGACGATCGGCGGGGTCGCCAACGTGAAGGGTGGAGGCGTCGGCGAAAGCTGCGGTATCGGGCTGGGTTCGGGTGTCGGGCTCGGCTCTGGGAGAGGCGAGGGGGTGGGGACTCGCGCGGTGGCGGGCGCGCCGCAAGCGGCGATCAGGCCGAGCAATGCAACGCCTCGGACGGCGCGCAGGATCGTGACCCGGATCACGGCCGGGTGTCCGTGGGTCGTTGCCATCCCAGCGCGCCACGAGTGCTGGCCGTCATCCGAGCGTGGCCCAGACGTCCAGTTTGGTGCTGATGCGTCGGATCACCTCGTCGGTGAATCCCGTAGTCGTGGATGCGCCTCCGAGGTCGGGGGTGGCGACGCCTTGCGACAGGGCTTCGAAGACGGCCTCGTAGATGGCGCGCGAGGCGCGGTCGCCCGCGTCCGTGCCCAGGTAGGACAACAAGGCCGCCCCGGCCAGGATCATGCCCATCGGGTTGGCGATGTTCTTGCCTTGTAGTGTGGGCGCCGTCCCATGCGGGGCCTCGGCCATGACGACCTTCACCTGCCTGGCGTCCTCATCGAACGACAGAACCAGCGACTCCGACCCGGCGATCGTCCCGTACATCTGCAGAACCAGGTCGGACAGGCAATCGCCATCGCGGTTGAGAGCCGGGATCACCAGCGCTTCGCCGGCACTTTGCAGGAGCAGCGCGTAGGTTGCGTCGATCAGGTGGGGCTCGTAGCGGACGCGCGGATGGCGCGAGGCGGCCGCGTCCAGCTCTTCCTTGAGCATGCCTTCGTAGACAGGGCTGACCGTGTACTTCGGTCCGCCGAACACCTTGGCGCCGGTCTTCTCAGCGTGCTGGAAGGAGAACTCGGCTACCGCCCGGCAGCTCGATCGGGTGATACGTTCGGTCCGAAAGGCGACCTCGTCTGCCCCGGCCTCGCGCCATTCCATCGCCCCGTAAGCGTCGCCGACGGCCATGCGAACGACCGAGATCGGGGCATGCACGCCGCCGACCGGTCGCACGTTCGGCAGCCGGCGACCGGTGCGAAGGATGACCTTGGCGTCGATCCGCTCGCGCAGGATTGCGTTCGGGCTGTGGACATCATCGGCATCCTCGGGTGTGATGGTCGCCGCCTTTAGCCCGAGCCCGGCCCGCCGCATAGCGGTCGCCGCCTGCTCCAGCACCGTGTTGCGGGTGGCGCGTCGATTCTCGAGGCTGAGATCGTAGCGCTCGAACTCCAATGGCAGGCGGCTGACCGATGGATCGAGCACGCGCAGGGCTTCCAGCAGCAGCTCCTGGCCGGTCTGGTCGCCTTCCAAGACTACGATAGTGCGCGTGTCTGAGTCGGGCATGGTGGATGAGGGCGGCGTCGGGGGCACCCAGCCGGCGGTCAACCGGCCGTGGTGATCGCGCGCGCGCCGATGGCGGTCAGAAAAAAGAACAGCAGGGCGTAGATCCACTGCGCCCGATTGTCGTCGCGGCCCTTGCTGATGGCGTAGTACGCCGGGAGAGTAAGGGCGGTGATGGCGCCATACAGGATGTGCAGGCCGCGCGCCGGCCGCTGCCCTTCGAGATACAGGATCACGCCGATGGCGCCCTGAGCCAGGAAGAGGATCTCACCGACGGCCAGGATCCCCCAGGTGCTGCCCTCGACCGGTCGCCGGCGAAGGGCGGCGATCACCCCCCAGACGCCGGCCAAGACGCTGAACAGGACAACGGTCGTGGCCAGGCGGCCGTGGATCTGAGCCAGGTCCATGAGTCTCCCCTGCTACGTGCCGTGGGCATTCTAGCACCGCGGCCGGAATGACCAGGAGCATGCGGTCAAGGGCGGGTCCGGAGTGACGGAGTTGGAAATGTGGTAGTTTGGGTTTAGTCCCAAGCGCCACAGCTGCAATTCCTCCACACACTCACGCCGTTCTTCCGCAACCCGCTAGGTGAGGCCGTAGACCTGAGAGAACTTGGCCTTGAGATAGCGGACGTACGGATCGGGCGTCAGGGCGCGGCCGGTCACGCGTTTCAACAGATCCATCGGCTCGAACTTGGCCCCATGGCGATGGACGTTCTCTCGCAGCCAGGCCAGCAAGCCTCCGAACTCGCCCTTCTCGATCTGTCGCTCCAGGTCGGGCATGTCCTTCACGGCCTTCTCCCACAACTGGGCCGCGACCAGGTTCCCCAGAGCGTAGGTCGGGAAGTAGCCGAGCGAGCCGCCCGACCAGTGGATGTCCTGCAGGACGCCCAAGGCGTCGTTGGGGGGCGTCAGCCCCAGGTACTCCTGCATGCGCGTGTTCCAGACCCCGGGCAGGTCGGCGACGGCCAGGCTGCCCTCCATCAGAGCGATCTCGATCTCGAAGCGTAGCATGATGTGCAGATTGTAGGTCGCCTCGTCGGCCTCGACCCGGATGAGCGAAGGCTCGACCTTGTTGATACCGCGGTAGAAGTCGTCCAGTCGGGCGGCGTGTAGATTCTCCGGGAAGATCTGCTGCAGGCGCGGGAAGAAGGCGACCCAGAAGGCGTGGCTGCGGCCGACGAAGTTCTCCCACATGCGCGACTGCGACTCGTGGATGGCGTAGGAGGCGCCGGTCGCCAGGGGCGTCCGTGCCAGGCTGTGGCTGACGCCCTGCTCATACAGGGCGTGCCCGGACTCGTGCATCGTGCTGAACAGGGCCGAGGCGAAGTAGTCCGGGTCGAAGCGCGTGGTGATGCGTACGTCGTCGATGCTGAAGGCGGTCGTGAAGGGGTGTGTCGACTTGTCCTGGCGGCCGCGCTCGAAATCGAAGCCCATCTTCTTGGCGACCTCGACGCCGAAGTCCCACTGCTTCTGCACGTCGTAGGGCCGATGCAGGATCGAGTCGTCGACCGGGCGGCCGCGCTCGGCGATGGCGCGCACCAATGCCACTTGTTCCTGGCGGAGCTGTGTGAACACGGACTTGACTTCCGCAGTCGTCAGCCGCGGCTCGAAGTCGTCCAGGAGGGGATCGTAGACATGCTCGTACGGGCGGAAGAAGTCGGCGTAGGCGCGGCGCAGCTTGACGACTCCCTCGAGCGCCGGTCGGAACTGGGCGAAGTCGCTTTCGGCCCGGGCCTTCTGCCATACCGGGTGGGCCAGCGCCGTCACGCGGCTGAACTCGCCCACCCACTCGGATGACACCTTGCGCTGTTTGTCGAACTCACGCCGGATGCGAGCCCCGATCCGGACCTCGTCCGAGTCCGGATCGAGACCGACGGTCTCCTGGCGGGCGGCCTCCAAGGCCGCCCCGAACTCGTCGCTGACGAACTTGTCGTGGGCGATCATGCTCAGGGTGGAGAGCTGCAGGGCGCGAGCCGGGGAGCCTCCCTCGGGCATGTACGTTTGCTGATCCCATCCCAGGACGGCGACCGCGGCATTCAGGTCGTAGATTTCGCCCAGAAGCTCGCGGAACTTGTCCAACTTGGCTCCCATACGGTTTCTCCTATGCCGATCGAGACTTCACGCCAGGCGCCATCGCAGGGTCCCGCCCTTCAACGCGGCCAGGACCTCGGCGGCGATGTCGACCGAGGCCCGTCGTTGCGCCTCGATCGTCTGCGCGGCGATGTGCGGCGTGCAGATGACCTTGGAGTGGGTAGTGAGGGCGGTCGTGCCGGGCGGCTCGTTCTCGAAGACATCCAGCGCCGCGCCGGCCAACCGCCCGTCGTCCAGGGCTTGCAGCAAGGCGGCCTCATCGATCAGACCGCCGCGAGCGGTGCATACGACGCGGGCGTCCGGCTTGACGGCGGCCAACTCGTGGGCGCCCAGCAAGCCGCGGGTGTCCGCCGTCAGGGGTACGTGCAGGCTGATGAAATCGGACTGGGCCAGCAGGTCGCCCAGACTGGAGGGTTGGGCGTGACGGTGGCTGATCTCGTGATCCCGGAGGTACGGGTCGTAGGCAATCACGCGCATGCCCAGGCCCGCGGCGCGCTCGGCCAAGGCCGCACCGATCCGCCCCACGCCGATCAGGCCCAACGTCTTGCCGTCGAGCTCGATGCCCTGAAAGGCGGACTTGCGCCATTCCCCGGCGCGGACGCTGGCATCTGCCTGGGGAACGCTCTTGGCGAGCGCCAGCATGAGGGCCAACGTGTGTTCGGCGACGGCGACGGTGGTGGCCATCGGCGCGTTGACCACGATGACGCCTCGGGCGCGGGCCGCCGCCAGGTCGATGTTGTCCACCCCGACGCCGGCGCGCCCGACGACCTTAAGGCGCGGGGCGCCGGCAGCCAGCACGACGTCGTTGACGTGCGTCCGCGATCGGACGATCAACGCGTCGACCGTCCCCAGGCTGCCCAGCTCATCAGCCTCGACGACCTCGGCCGCAGCCCGCAGCGCATCCAGGCCTTCCGGGGCCAGGCCATCCGTGATCAGGATCCGCCAGGACAAGGTTCGATTCCGCCCTCAGGGATGGATGGGATTGTACCCCGCGATCGGCCGGAAGCCAGCGAAATGCGCGGAGAAAGGCTGCTTCGGAGTCATGGATTGAAAAGTATGGTGGCCCGGGCGAAACCCCGGCCACCATACTTTTGATGACTCCGCGCATGGATGCCTTTCTTCCGCAAATTGCTCCTAGGGCGCGGGTGACGTCTGGAGGACGACGACCAGCGGCAGGTGATCGGACGCCAGGCTTTGCGGGTTCATGGCTTCGGAGGCCTTGAGATCAGGCGTGTGCCAGACCCAGTCGATCCGCTCGACCGGTTTCACGGCCGGCCAGGACAAGCCCGCCCCGGAGCCGGCCTCGGCCCACGAGTCGATCAGCCCGGCATTGCGAATCAGGTCCATCTCCGGATAGGTCGGTTCTGAGTTCATGTCGCCCATCAGCAGGCTGAACGGGGAGCCGTTCCAGAACCGGAGGAGCACCGGCACCTGGACGAGGCGCGGGCCGTGCTCGGCCTCGATGTGATGCAGGTGGGTGGCGATCACGAGCAGCGGTTTCGGCCCGCCCACGTCGACCTGGGCCCACAAGTAGCCGCGCTGTAGCAGCGTGCCGACTAGCGGCAGGGGCGCCATGCCGTGATCCAGAACCGGCAGGCGGGTCAGGATGGCATTGCCCCAGACCGGATCGGACGTGCCTTGGAACAGCACGCGCATGCCCAGCCGGTTCGACAGCCAGGCGGCCAGGTCCGTCGACCCGTCGAGCAGCCAGCCGCGTGAAACCTCCTGCAGCGTGACCAGATCCGCGCCGCTGGCCTCGATCGTCTGGGCAATAGCCTCCGGATCCTGGCGCCCGGCGCTCGTATAAGCCGAGTGGATGTTGTAGGTCATCACCTTGAGGGGAAAGCCGGCCGAGGCCTTGGTCGCCGGCTGGCGACCGACCGAGAGCGCCAACACGAGGAGCGGCGGCAGAAGCAGGACTGCGGAAACGATCCAGGCTGCAGACATCGATGGCCGCGAGCCGGCGGGATCGGTCTTGCCCAGGCAGGCTCCGAGGACTGCCAGGCCGACGAGGGCGGCGGCGATCGGCGGCATCAGCGTTCGAGGCAGCGGCAGGGCGATGTCGAGGGAGATGTAGTAGGCGAAGGCCAGAAGTAGGAACAGCAGCATGCCGAGGTTTAGGCTGAAGCTGGTCGGGCCGAGCCCGCGCCGCTTCGGCATCGACGAGTTCCAGCACAACGCCGCCAGGGCCCAACCGAGGATGAGCTGGCTTATCGGCAGCGTGACCAGGAAACCGATGCCCGGTTGGTCTGCGATCATGACCGCCGCGACCAGGTATACGGCCGCCAGAATGGCCCAGACGGGGCGAAAGGACCCGGGTCGGCTCAAGCCGAAGGCAATCCCAGCGACGACCAGAACGTTGCCCAGCATGACCACCCCGAAAGCCAGCGGCGCACCGATCTGGGCCACCGCTGCCACCCAGCCTTGATTCTGGAAGAACAACGCCTCGATCAGGAGGAACGCGCCCAAGCCGATCAGGGGCAGGGATCGACTCCAGGAGGTCTCCGAGGAGGACCCGGTGACGGCATACGATTCGCGGGCCAACAGCCATGCGACCGCCGCGACCAGCACGACCACGACGAGCAGCGGGAGCAAGCCGCCGATCCAGTTCAGGTCGAGCGTCCCCGCGGAGCCCTTAATGGCGCTGTCGAGGGCCATTCCCGACGCGAAACCGGCAGCCAGCCGCACCGCGGTGGCACCGTTCCCCAACGAACGAGCGTGGCCGACGAAGATGGGCAGGAACATCAGGAACAACGCCGTGCCCAACATACTCAGCCAGAGCACAATCGCTGGCTGAGGGATAAGCTGCTCGGCCAGCCGGACAAGGGCCACGCCTCCGCCTGTCACCCACAGCCCGGTCCGCGAGCCCGGAAGGCGCCAGACGAGCGGCGCCAGGAAGCCGACCAGGAATGTCCCAAAAGCGTACATCCCGAGCGTCGCCGAGCCTACGCCCAACGTATCGCGCAGGTACCAGCCCAGGGTAGGAATGAAGATGCGCAGCGTTTGCAGCCCCAGGGTCAGGACCAGCG
>JBGOYQ010000045.1:0-7551 GCA_041479735.1 Anaerolineae bacterium
CTCCCCACGATCTCGGGGTTGAGCCATCCCCCCAGCTCGGTCAGCCAGACCGGGTTGGTGAAGTGGTGAAGGGTGACCATCGGCATCAACCCGCGATCGAGTGCGCCGCGCAGGATTTGCCGATAGGCATCCAGCGCGTCGTCATCCCACACCGCCGGGCTCGGTTCGATCCGACTCCACTCGATCGACAGGCGATGCGCGTTCTGGCTCGCCTGCGCCGCCCGGTCGAAATCCTCGCGCCAACGCCCACCCCACCAGTCGCATGCCTTGCCCGACTTGTCGCCGTTGACGATGTGGCCGGACTGCTGCTCCCACGCCCACCAGTCGTTGTTGATGTTGTCGCCTTCCACCTGGTGGGAGGACGTCGCCGTCCCCCATAGGAAACCGGGGGGGAATGCGTGTGTGGCCTTGATCATGCTCACCTCGATTCAGCCCGGTAGCCGGTCATGCCCGCAAGACGGCCTGCGCGAGTATGGTTCGCTCCCCGGTCCTCCGGAATCCGACCCAGTGCGCCTCCGCCTGCGCCCCGGTATCCTCGGCGTCCACCCGGTAAATGGGCATCTTATGGTCGGCTAGCAGCCGGCCAACGATAGCCGACAGCGCGGACCGGCTGTGGCCTCGGCCACTCATCTCGGGATCCGACTCGAGATACACCTCGGCGAACCGCCCCCCGCTCCAGTTCACCCCAGCGGCGGAGCGCACGACCTCCCCGGAGCGGACTTCGAACCGCGGTAATCCCGAAGGGTTGGCGTCCTCGACGACCAGCACGTTGATCTCAGGCCTGTAGGCTGCCGGATCCAGGCGCAAGAGCTCCAGCACCTGGACTTCGCTCAGGTCGACAACATCCTCGATCCAAGGCCGCTGGTCGATCGGCAATTGGATCATGACCGGCCGATGGGATTCCAGCCCGGCGCGCAGCAGCGCGTTCATTCCCTGCGGTTGTCCGATGAAGGGCACCGCCATAGGGCGGAACAGATCCCATCCGGTCTGGGCGACCGCCAGGAAGCCGCTGGGCGCGGCATTACCTGGGAAGTAGGCATACAGCCTCACGCGCTCGGCGGGATGGTACAGCGCGTAGTAAGTGGCCAGCGCATCGGCGGCGGACCGGTCGTCCACCAACTGGCCGAGCTGACCACGTCCCGAGGAGATGATCTTTCGCACGTCGCCCATGTGATTCGGTCCGTCCTCCTCGAATTCTAGCCTGTCTGAGCGACTCGGCCAAGGCGTCCGCTTGCCCGGCTCGGTGAAGTTGGTTATAGTAGCCGCGAGGCGGGCTGAGTCGTGGCCAACAAGATGCGCACCTGGCACTGGATCATCATCACGGCTGGCCTGCTCTCGGCTTGCTCCCGCGCCACCCCGATACCATCAGCAACTGGAGACGACAGCTACCCACCCGACGCCGTGTTCCAGACTTTCCTGGGCGCCGACGGAGGCTCCGCCGCCTTCGGTCCGGCCCTCGAACCCGCTCATCGCAGCGGTCAGCGCGCCAGACAGACGTTCCTGAACGCGCAGCTCGTCTACGATCCGGCAATGCCTCAAGGCGCGCAGGTGTCGCTCGCACCATTGGGCGACTCGTTGGGCCTGGCCGAGCCTCCGGTCGCGCCGCCGACCGACTCGAGCGCTCGCTACTTCGCCTCGACCGGCCATAGTTTGTACGGCGGCTTCGTCGCCGCGTTCGATCAGCTCGGTGGAGAACGTGTCGCCGGGCCTCCGATCTCCGAGGTCGAGTTCGTCGGCGGACGAATCTTCCAGTCGTTCGCCAACTTGGCCCTTTACCGAGAGGCGAACGATCCACCGTCTCAAGTCCGTTTGTCCGCGCTCGGCTTGGCCAGCACACCTGGTCGCAGGCTGGACTCCAAGTATGTACTCCCGCCCGGCCTTCGGGCGCGGCCGTTCGGCCTGTTCCTGGATCAATACGGCGCCGAGCAGGTATTCGGCCGGCCCCTTAGCGATCCTTATCCTGCCGCCGACGGCGCGCTCGAGCAGGCGTATGAACGCGCCGTGTTGTTCGCCCCGACGGATTCGCCCGGCGAGGTCCGCCTCCGGCCACTCGGGGCTGCGATAGGTCCTGCCTCGCCGCCGGTCACTGCCTCAAGCGAGACCGTCGGGCTGTACTTCCCGCAGACCGGACACTACGTGCTATGGGCGTTTGCCGACTTCTTCCGTTCACACGGAGGGGAGAAGGTCCTCGGCCTTCCGCTGGACGAGGCCGCCCCAATCAAAGGCGTTCTAACCCAGCGTTTCGAGAACGTCATCCTCGAATACCACTATGAGCTTCCCCCGCAGCTCGCCGTCCAGCTGGCCCAGTTGGGGAGGTCGTACCAGAAGGAGAGCGGGTCCGCGCCTACGCCCCATCCGGCCTTGCTCCCGAGCCCGACGCCCAAGCCGGCGGCGTGCGCTGGGCCGGTCACCATCCGCACGCACACCACTTATCCGATCTTACCTGCCGGGACGGCTCAGCAGATCAGCCTGCAGATCATAGGGGAGGACGGTTCGCCCATCGCCGGGCTTACGCCGATCGTGGTCGTGCATGGGCCCCACGGAGACACGTATCCGACCGCGCCGGCGACGGACGCCGACGGAAAGAGCGAATTCTCTGTCCGCGTAGACGATCTGAACCCGGGCGAGATCGTGAACTACGAGGTCGTGGTCGCCGCCGACGCGTGCACCGGCTACGCGATCGACCAGTTCGCAGGCGGCGCCGCCGGCCCGTGACGCCGATTCCCCAGACTCAATTTCACACCAAGAAGGCAATTGGGTTAGGATCGGCTGGCGCCGCAGTGACGCGGCATTCCCCGGCACCTATCACCCGGAGCTGGCCCTAGCCCTATTGTCAGGGGGTCGGCTGGACCTTGGCTTGCGCTTCGGCCTGGACTCTGACCGAGTCGATGGCGGGGCCGAGGCTGAAGACCGTCAGGTCGAAGGCCGACCGCACACCAGGTTGGATCCCCGTCGGCAACTCCCATTTGGTGTACCCGACAGCGGACCCGCTCGAGTCTAGCGCCACGACGACGATTGCCACCCGGTCGGCAGGCGCGGCGGCGTTGGGCGCTAATGCCAGTGTGCCGGTTACCTGCCAGCTGTGCCGGTCGAGCACAGGGGCAGAGTTCAGGCCGGTGATTGTGGTGTCCTCATAGCGCGTGTCGTTCTCCGACAGTGGGACCGCGCCCGCGAGGGTCGCTGCGGTCGAGGCGAAGTCCGGCGCCGGCGCATCGAAGAGCGCATCGAGGACCATGAGCTGCCCCGGTCGAAGGAGATTGAGGGGTGCATAGGCCACATGGGTGATCACCGGCCGCCCGCCGGCGTCGACCAGAGTCACCAAAACCGTCACCCCCTCCAGCGTCGGACCCTCCTCCGATAGGGCCGTCACCAGGCAGCGCAGGCTGTTGGTGGGCGCCCGGAAGCACAACGGCGCGTTCAGCGGCACCGGCACGGGGGTGGCTGTCGTCAGTGGAACCTCTGTCCCACTCGTCATGGGCGGCGGGATAACGATCTTCTGGCCGATGCTCAGCATGTTGGAGTTGACGCCTGGGTTGACGGCCTGGAGCGCGTCCAGGGTGACCCCGTAGCGAAGAGCGATCAGGGACAGGCTGTCGTTGGCACGGATCGTGTAGCTGATGGGGGTCGGAGAGGGTCCGAGCGTCGGCAAGATGGCGACCGTCGGGGTCGATGGGGCTGCAGGTGCAACCCGGCTGGGTGTCGGCATGGCCAGCAAGGTCGGCGACGCCGGCGCTTCAACGCGGGGCTTGGCGCAGCCCGAGAGCACGAAACCAACGGTCAGGGCGAGCCTCAGGGCTAAGGTCCGGTGCACGCCGCGAGTATACCAAAGGGGGGTGGCGTTGTCCGGCTGAGGACGATATGCTAGACTTCGAACGCTGAGACCAGGGGAGACTTGGCGACACCCTCGCAATCCATGGTGACAGAGGCCATTGCCGCCGCGCGCGCCGGAGACCGGGTGCGGGCGCGCGACCTGTTCTCCCGGCTCCTGCGCTCCGATTCCGCCAACGCCGAATACTGGGTCTGGATGAGCTCGGTCGTCGACACCGACCGTGAGCGAATCTACTGCCTGGAATCGGCCCTCAAAGTCGATCCGACCAACCGCGAGGCGATGCGCGGGCTGGTCATCCTAGGCGCCCGCAAGCCGTCCGATTCTGAACTCGCTGCCTCGTTGCGCATCCCGCGCCGCCAGGTGGCCGCGGTCGTCACGACGCGTTCCGCCGGAGCCGGGTCCCGAGCCACCGGTCGCATCAACTGGACGCTGGTCGGCATGAGCACGATCGCGATCCTTTCCGTAGCGATCATCGCCATGCTCGTCGGACCTCTACTGGGGCTGTTCACGCCCCGGTTGTTCGCCCAGGCCCCCACCCTGCCGCCGGTGACCGCAACCTTCACGCCGACCGCCTTGCTGCCCACGCCGACGAGCACGCCCCTGCCGGCATCAACCCGCGTCTGGCGCACGCCGGTGTCCACGCAGCTGGCGCAGACGCCGCTGGCGTTCTTCGTCCCCGCCACCTCCACCCCGACGCCGATGCTGGGCGTGACGCCCCACCCCAGGTACGAGGCTTACGACTCGGCGGTGACCGCGCTCATCGCCGGCAACTACCAGGACGCGCTGCGCTACATCGACCAGGTGCTGGCCATCGCCCCCTCTCTGCCCGACGCCTTCTACCTGAAGGGCGAGATCCTGCGCCTGATGGGACGAGCTCGCGACGCGATCGCCCCATACGATCAGGCCATTACCTTGAATCGATCGTTCGCGGCCGCTTACCTTGGCCGTGGCCGGGCACTGCTGACGATCGACCTGGTGAAGTCCATGGCCGACTATGACCAGGCCCTCAAGCTCGATCCGTCCCTGGTAGCCGTGTACTACGAGAAATCCGACGCGTATGCCGCCAAGCTGCAGTGGGAGAAGGTCGAGGAGACGGTCCAGCAAGCTATTGACGCCGGACTCCATCAACCCGAGCTCTTCGTTCGATTGAGCATCGCCCAGTTCAATCGGGGGAACTACTCCGATGCCCTACAGAATGCCATCGAGGGGAGCGCCGACGATCCGACGCTGATCTCGGGTTACCTGGCCGTGGGCGAGGCCTACTACGAGCTGCGCTTCTTCAACGATGCGTTGTGGCCGCTGAAGACCTATGTCATGTACGCCCCTAAGGATCCCCTGGGCTGGGCATACCTTGGCCGGACGCAAGTTGCCACCGGTGACCTTGACGGGGCCCTGGCGTCGTTCGAGCAGGCGTTCCAGCTCAATGATCACTTCGCGCCGGCGTACCTGGGTCGCGGCTACTACCACCTCGCGCGCGAGGAAGGCCAGGCCGCGTACAACGATTTCCTCAACGCACGGCGGTACGGCCCCGACGATTACTTCGCCCTGTATTACGGGTTCGGCAAGGCCCAATACCAATCGGGCCTGTATGTCGATGCAATCCGAAACCTAAATCGGGCGCTCCAGCTGGCGGGCCAGGAGAATGCCCTGGGCGAACGCGAGTGGAAGAAGGCGGAGGTCTATGCCATGCTCGGCCTGGTCTTCGAGGCCACGAACCCTCCGCTCACCGACGATGCCATCATCAGCTGGCAATGGATTCTCACCCTCCAAGGCGCGTCGCCCGACGCGCGGACGTTGGCCGAGCAGCACCTCAAGGCCCTGACGGGCAAGGTCCCGACACGGATGCCCACCCTTACGGCCAGCCCGACGATCCCGGTCACCCCAAGCGCCACGCCCACGGCGACCACCTCCGCCGCGCCGACCAACACACCCCTGCCCAGCGATACACCGACCCCGGGCCCCTCACCGACGCCGACGCCCGAACCCATCCCTGAGGGCCACTAGCAGGTTAATCGAGAGCGGCGTGGGTGTGGGCAGCAATCACCCATGTTGTGGTCGGGGCTTGGCCCTAATCAACCCAGGCGTTGTCGCTCTTCTTCGGGATGCTCTCTTCACAGTCTGCGGGTTCGCTCGCCCCGACGCCAACTCTTCCCTGTGTAGCTTCCGGCGGTCCTCTCCCGGGTTGGAGTAGAATGCATCGGGTTTCACGTCGCGATGAGAGTCATACGCGAGAATAGGCGCATCTGCACGACCTCGACGCTCAGCAAGGCGGCCGCAATGGCCTGCGTGGCATTCCTGGCGGCCGGCGGCTGCACTCCCACGGCGGCGGAACCGACTTCCACGGTTATCCTCCCCACCGTTTCGCCGGCGTTGGCCACAAGGACGGCGACAATCACGCCATCGCCCTCGCCGACTGCATCGCCGCTCCCGCCCACGGTCGTCCCAACGCCCAGCGGCCCAACGCCTGTGCCGCCCGCCGCCTTTCAGACGTGGAAACTTCAGGAGGGCGTGACCCCGGTCAACTACCTGGCTGACATGTGCACGTATTACAGGCTGCGTTGGTCCCCGGACGGCAGCCCGCCGGGTACGGTCGTGGCCCCGATCTTCTTCCACTCAATCCGCACCTCCCCGGGCCCGATGCCCGACAACGTTTCGATCCCCGAGGACCAGTTCCTGCAATACGTCGAGTATGCGCGGTCCCAAGGCTTCGAGACCATCACGGTCACACAACTCATCGCCTTCCTGACCGAGAACGCGCGCATCCCGACGCGTTCGATGATCCTGATCGTCGACGACCGCCGTCCAGGCGTGTTGGCGGACAATTTCCTTCCCGTCTTGAAACAAAGGAATTGGAGCGTGGTCTCTGCGTGGCCGATCGGGGAGACCACCCCCGAGCAGTGGATAGAGCTGCAGCACATCTACGAGTCTGGACGGCTCGAGCTCGAGGCCCACGGATGGATACACAATATCCCGATCTCGCCCGGGTCAAGCGACGCCTTCATTCAGCACGAGGTCGTCGATCCCATCGCGGTGATCCAGGAGCACCTTGGCGCGCGCCCGCAGGCCTTCGTCTGGCCTGGTGGCGGCTTCACCCGGCATGCGGCCGAGATAGCCCGCCAGGCCGGCTATCAAGTCGGCTTCACGTCGAACGCCAAAGGCCCGTTGATGTTCGGATGGGTCCCGTTAGGAGCGGACGAGATCAAGGTCGGCGATCCTCTGATGGTGCTGCCGCGCGACTGGGCTCCCACGTGGGACGCCGCTCTGCGTCGGGCTATGGCCATCGCCGACGAGGCGCGCCAGTTCGCCCAGACCTCTTATCCGGCCGAAGCGGCCTGGTACCGTGAGGCTTGCGGTGGAGAGCTACCGCCTGCCCCTGCCTCTTAGGCCTGGGGACCGCCCGCCGGGGCTCCACTCCCGGCCTTCGCCATTTTCCTCACTACGCCCTCACAACTACGCAGGGGCCCTGACGATTCGAGAGGAGTCCCAGCATGACCGAGACGGAGACGGGCGCCAAGGGCCCGTTCGTAACCGAACTACGAGAGGGAATGCATGTCGTCGGCTTCTTTCACGCGCGCGAGCCGGTCATGCAGTTGTTTCGGGAGGCCGGCCGCGGCAGCTTCCTCAGGCTCCAGCTGGTCGATCGCACCGGGACAATCTCGGCCAGGCTGTGGGAGGGCGCCGAGGAAGGGCTGGAAGCCACCGGCCGTACGGGCGTGGTCAAG
>JBGOYQ010000046.1:0-7529 GCA_041479735.1 Anaerolineae bacterium
ATGATCGCCGAGATCAGGTTGACGATGGACTCGAGCGCGTCGGACATGAGTCCGACCGAACCGGTGACGAAGTAAGCGCCCGACTTGATGACGATGATCACCAACGAGGCGCAGATCGACACCCAGATGTAGCGCTGGAGTGAGCGGCTTGAGGTGGACACTGCGGGCAAGTATACCATCCGCGAGTTGACCGACGTCGACGCGTGCCCATCGGCCGACCCGGCCTCGATGCGCAGCGGCCTTTGGCCTTGGATTTCAGCCGTCGGCAAGTGCGGCGCAACACAAACCCAACGCCCGCCGTCGCAGCCACGGCGGGCGTTGTAATTCGCGAGCCTCATTGAGCCCAATACCTGCAGTTGGTGTGGGTCCCCAGGATCAAGCCTCAGGCATCGCGCCTCGCGAGGGTTCCCTATCCGTCTACCCCTCCCGGCCGGATGCGTTCGAGGAGGTCAGGGTGCAGCCGGGCAGGCTCGCCGCCTGCCCGGCGTGCGCGAGAACGCCGGCGGGCACGCTCATGGGATCGACGCCGACCCCGGCTTAGGGTTAAGCGGGAGTACGAGCGGTTGCCGGGGCGCCTGGGCGAAGTCAAACTCGCTGAGCAGGTTCCCCAACTGGCTTGCGTCCTCTCGAACCGTTGGGCGAGGATCGGGCCGGCCGTCCGTCTTAGGATCGAGACGCTGTCCACCCAGGAACAAGTCCTCGATGAGCTTCAGGTACGCGTCGAACGACAGCGTCTGGTGGTCGATGAACCCCTGCTTGGCATAGGGGCTAATGAGCATCCCGGGCACACGCAGGCCGTAGCCGTTCTGGTCGACCGTCGGCGGAACGACATGATCGTAGAAGCCGCCCCAGTCGTCCCAGGCTAGGAAGATCGCAGTGCTGTTCCACTCCGGCCCCTGCATGGCCGCGTTGATCAGGCTGGTGACATACGACTGGCCGACGCTGATCTTCGCCGGCGGATGCTCGCTGACGGTGTTTTCGGGCACGATCCACGCAACATCCGGCAGCGTTCCGGCTTTGGCGGCCGCAAAGTACTTGTCTACTGTTTGAATGTTCGCCAATTGGGAGTCTTGTTTGACCGTGTCGAAGGCGGGCAACGGGTTCCAAATTCCAGGGACGTTCTTGTTCTGGGGCTTGGACTGGCACAGCATGGCGTCGTCGGCGCAGTCCGGCTCCGTGCCCTCACTGAGATAGTAAGCCCACGAGACATTGGCCTTATGAAGCAAGTAGGTCAGATCGGTCCAGGCGTAATCGTTGTGGGCTGTGTTCAGTCTGCTAGGGGGCCCATCCAGGGCATTGGTGCAGCTGTTCGGGTCGCCGGGGGTCTTGCACGAGGCGGACCAGCCCGAAACCATGAACAGGTTGGACGGCAGGCTCCAGGATGCATTTGGCTCGAACATCTTGTCCTGCAACACGAAGTTCTGCGCGTAGGCCCAGTAATTAGGGATCTCGCGTTCATCATGCCAGCCCATCACATCCGGCGAAGTCCCCGTGGCACAGCCGGGGGTAGTAGGGTTCTTGCAGGCCTTCTGCGCCCCTCGGAAGGCGGCAATGTATCCGTCCATCTTTCCGCCGTTGATGTCGGCGGTGGCGGATGCGGCGGCGTGAGGGCCTCCGGCATTGACATCCTTCGAGTCGTGATAGGGTTTCACGCACTGACTTGAACTAGGGTCGGGCACGCAGACGGTGGGAACGCCGTTCTGCATCGGAATGCCATCGGCCCCCGGAAAGGTTCCGAAATACTGATCGAATGAACGGTTCTCCTGCATGATGATGATGTGCTTGATCTTGGAGCGGGCCGCGGCCACGTCGACAGTCGCAGCCTTACCGGTTGAGGCACCCTGGGTAGGTTGAACCGCGCCGCCAGCCGGGACCGCCGGTGTGCTCGGCATGGTCGCTGTCGGGTTCTCGGCCACCGACGGAGGGTTCGATGCCGCCGGGAGCGCGGGGGGGGCAATCGCGCAACCCGCCAGCAGCACCGAGAGCATGATCAAGTGGGCAATCCGCGTCTTCCATAACATTCCGTTCACCTCAATTCCGCACGTATAGAGCTCACACTCCACTCCTATCCCCTGGCCTGGTCGACTCCCACGCTAGATCCGAGGGCAGACTCATGTTGGCACTAGGTGGTACCTCCTGTTTCTTTGCAGTCGCCGTACCTAACTCGAGACGCGCGGGGGAATCGGAGAGGATCGGGTGCACCCCGCGGCGGATGGCGACGGGTGACGCAGGCCGAGCCTGCCACACGCGGAAGCATTTGGCGATATGCTCGCATGTTCGAACTCCCCTTAGTCCGAGGCCGGAGACGATTCATAGCGCGAAGTACGTTTAGGATTTGCCTAGGGGATTGGTGGACCGCCCCGCGGTCCTAGTCGGGTGGGCGCGATTCTTGAGAAGAAACGCGGGAAGTTCGAGGGAGGGTCGATGTGCTGGACCGAGCGTCCATACGTGCCGGGAAGCCAAAGCTTGGTGAGGCAGACGCGCCCTGGGCGCGTTCACGCGAGCGCGCATCCCGGCCTGCGGCGCCAAACACGTGGCAGCGGCCGCGTGCAGACTGGCGCCGGCACGACCAGTGGCTCGAATCGGTTCGGATCATTCGACTCGGAGGACGCTCGAGGGGGCGGAATGGATGAGGTTGTGCCGATGCAATCGCCCAGACCCCGCGCTGGCATGAACGCCGGCGCCAAGCCGGGCTACCAGGAGGCGCAGCCTGGATCGTGATGTGGTCGTGCCTATGCCTGAAGGGGTCCCGGCGTGGAAGGGTGTGCCCTGCTCCGGGCTCGAGCTCGACTCGGTTCACTCGCCCGCCACAGAACGTACTCAAACCGTCTCTATCTCCGATCCCGTCCCGAACTGGTGTACCGCGCGAATACGAGAGTAGGACTGTCAGAATTCCGAGTCAAGAGGGCTTAGCTTAACTGTTGCTTAATATTCGACCTGGCCGGTTGAATAGGTCAGGCTGAAATCGTTCTCGCAGGCGACGTCTTGCGACCAGTGGGCAAGAGCAGCCCGGCAGTGCCGCCCGGGTCCACAAATCGAAACGAGTGCGGGCTCACGTAGCGATCCGCCTATAGGCTCGTGGCTCCCCGTCGATCTTGGTTGAGCATTCGGCGACGGCTGGGGAGACGGGCGCTGAGTGGCTAGTGCTCGTGTCCCTATGAAGGCTGTTCAAGCTCCGTTCGGCTGCCGATCTGAAGGCGCGGCTATCGCAGAGCGCTCAGCGCCCACAGCGCGATCATCCCGGCCGCAATCGTCAGCCAGGTGTTCTTGAAGCGCCATGCCACGAGTGCCGCCAGCAAGCCGGCGATCAAGCGTACGTTCCCGATCGTGAGGTCCAGCGTCCCAGCCGGGCGTGTCAGCTCGGGCAGGATGATGGCGGCCAGGACGGCCGGCGGGACGAAGCGTAACGCGCGGCGCGCCGGCAGAGGCAGCCGGTCGTGCGGGACCAGGACCAGGAAGGAAAGCCGTGTGGCGTAGGTCACCAGCATCCCCCCTAAGATGATCGCCCACAATGCCAGCGTACTCACGCCGCCTCCCGATCGCGATCGGAGTTCGATGCGCGCCGCATCTCCCACGCCAGCCCGACGGTGACGCCAGCCAGGATGGCGCAGATAAGCCCCAGACGATAGGGAAGCCCGCCCAGCGCGACGGCGACGAGGCCGCCGACCGCGGCCGCGGCCACCGCCGGCTGATCCTTCAACGTTGGCATCAGCAAGGCCAGGAACGTCAGCGGGAGCGCGAACTCGAGCGACCAGCTCTCCGGTACTCGGGCGCCGAGCAGGATGCCGACGGCCGAGCTTGCCTGCCAGGCAGCCCACAGCGTCAGCCCGGTACCCAAGGTGTACCAGTGCGCCAAGGCCGTGTCCGCCTGCTGCAAGCGGACCGACGCCACCGCGAAGGCTTCGTCGGTCAGCAGCCAAGCAATGGCGCCTCGCCAGCGCAGCGGCAAGCGGCTGAAATACGGGGCGACGGAGGCGCTGTACAGCATGTGTCGTAGGTTGACGATCAGGATCGTCAGTACAACCACGAGAGCCGGGGCGTTCGCGGCGATAAGACCAACGGCCAGGAACTGTGCGCTGCCTGCAAACACAAAGAACGACAACCCCTGCGCGGCGAGAGGCGGGATACCTGCGCCGACGGCCAGCGCGCCGAAGATCAATCCGAAAGGAACAACCCCCAGAAGCAGCGGGAGCTGGTCGCGGATGCCGGCCATGAACTCCTGGCGTGCGGCGTGGGTCTCAGTCGGATTCGAGGCCACTAGCGAGCTTCGATGGGGAAGCCGATGAAGGCGACGGACGGGGAGGTCTCACGCACACAGGTACTCCACAATCAGGCGCGCCGTCGCCACCAGCGCATCGATGTGGGTCCGCTCATAGTTGTGGGAGGCGTCCACCCCGGGTCCGATCAAAGCCACGCGCACGTCCCCGCCAGCGCGCCAGTAGGCCTCGGCGTCCGAGCCGTAGTAGGGGTAGATGTCGACCACATGCGGGATCTCGGCTTCGCGGGCCAGCTGGCGGAAGAGACGCACTAGATCGACGTGATACGGCCCGCCCGAATCCTTGGCGCAAATGGTGACACGGAACTCGTCCGAGGCCTGGCCCTCTCCGACGGCCGCCATGTCGACGGCCACCAGCTCGAGGATATCCGCCGGCAGGCCCGAGGCGGCGCCGTGACCGACCTCCTCATAGTTGCTGATGTGCAGACTGACCCGCTGCGCAGGGGTGAGCCCGGCTTGCTTCATCGCCCGCGCCGCCGCCAGGAGGCAGGCCACGCCGGCCTTGTCATCCAGGTGACGCGAGCGGATGAACCCGCTGCGGCTGACCTCTACGCGCGGGTCAAATGCCACGAAATCACCGACGTCGATCCCGAGGCCGGCCGTCTCCGCCTCCGACTCGGTGCGCTCGTCCAGCCGGACCTCCATGCTGGCATCCTCGCGTTCCAGGCTGGAAACCTCATGACTGAAGACGTGATAAGAAGCCTTGGTGAGAAGTAAGGCGCCGCGGACGGCCTTCCCCTCAGCGGTGTACACAGTGCAGCCCTCACCCTCGACCGTGTTCCACGCGTAGCCGCCGAGCTGCGTCAGCCTGAGCCTGCCCGTGTCCTTGATCTCCTTGACCATGGCGCCCAGCGTGTCAACGTGGGCCGTCAACGCCCGGGGGGCCTGCGTCGATCGACCGGGCCAATCGGCCAGCAGGCCGCCCTTGTGCGTCGGACGCGGATCGAATCCGAGCAAACGCAAGGCCGAGGCCGTGTACTCCACAGCCGGCGCGGCCAGCCCGGTGGGGCTGGGGGTGTTCAGCAGGCCGACCAGGAACTCGGAAAGATAGGATCGATCGATGCTGATAGACTGGGCCATCGGCAGCGCCTCCGAAATGCGCATGGCAATCATAGCCAGCCGGCGTACAAATGCCAAGCCCCACGCGGGCTGACCGACTACCCCCTGCGCCGCGGTAGGCATCATGGTAGGCTAGGGGCAGGCGGCCGGAACCGACATTGTCCGTCATCTCGGGGTCAATCGCATGCCTGCTCTGATTGGGGAGATGCTCGGCCCCTACCGCCTGGTCGAACAGGTGGGCAAGGGCGGAATGGCCACGGTGTATCGAGGTCTCGACACACGCGACCTGAACGAGGTTGCCATCAAGGTTCTCTCCCCGACCATCAGCGCAGATAAGCGATTCGTCCGCCGCTTCCGGCGCGAGGCCGGCTTGGTCTCCCGGCTCAAACACCCGGGCATTGTCCCCGTCACCGATTATGGAGAAGCGCGCGGCTTCGTCTACCTGGTAATGCCCTATGTGCAAGGCGACACGTTGCACGATCGCATGGTCAAAGGCCGATTGTCCCCGGAAGAGGTCGCCCGCTGGATAGGGCAGGTGGCCGACGCGCTGCAGTTCGCGCACGATCAGGGGGTGATCCACCGGGATGTCAAGCCGTCCAACATCATGATTACCCGGACCGGCAACGCCCTGCTGACCGATTTCGGGCTTGCCCGGGTAATCGAGGGCGGCAACACGCTTACTGGTTCGATGTTAATGGGTACCCCGGCCTACGTGTCTCCCGAGCAAGGTCGGGGCCAGCACACCGACCCGCGTTCCGATCAGTATTCACTTGGGGTGATCCTGTATCAGATGACTGCCGGCCGCCTGCCATTCGACTCAGAGACGCCGATGAGTACGGTCCTGATGCACATTCAGGATCCGGTTCCGAGCATTCGACGGTTCAATCCATCAGTCTCGCCGGCCCTCGAGCAAGTGATCCTGCGGACGCTCGAGAAAGAGCCCGGGGAGCGATTCCTGGACGTGAGCACGTTCAACGACGCGTTCCAGGCGACTGTCGGCAGAGGAGAGCACCCATCGGCGCAGCCCACTCGGGTCCTGCCTCGCCCTCAGGTGAAGAGAGATGGGTCGGGAGGCCGTCGCTGGATGTGGGGGGTCATCGGACTTGGTGCCCTCGCCCTGCTCGTTCTGGGCGGCCTGACTTATCCCAACTGGCTGAATCCCCATCCAGCCATCCCCGCTCCGATCGTGGTCGTCGCCCCGAGCGCGCCGCCGACGTGGACGCCCGCGCCCACGCCCGCCCCGACCGAAGTCGTCTCGGCAGGCTGCCCGAAACTCCGCCTGATCGGTTTTCGGAGGGACGGGAACGCGGTCGTTTGGACGATCGACAACGCCACAGGGACGGCCGTCAAGGTATCGAGCATCGACCTGGGCGTGCCACAAGACAACCCGGTGACGTCGATCCAAATCGGCGGAGCGGAAGTCTCGAGCTTAGACACCGGGTCTTCGACCGGCACGCCACAGGTGATTCAAGTTACGGGTGATGCAAGTATGACGCTCCAGCCGGGCCAGGCGAAGCCACTGCGGCTGGTCTTCCAGTGGGGAGACGTCCAGCCTGGCTACCGGCTCGACCTGGGTTTCGAGGGCGGGTGCGTGCTGGCCACGCGCTGGTAGCCCAACTTCGACCATACCCTACGAGATCCCAAGGACCGACCATGCCCGACCCGCGCATCCAACAAGCCGCCCGGCTGCTGATCCACTACTCCACATCGATTCGCCCGCGCGATCACGTGGCCATCTTCGCTTCGCCGGAGGCCGAGCCGCTCGTGGCCGAAGTCTTCCGTGAGGTGCTGCGCGCGGGCGGTTATCCGTACGTCCTCATGGGCCTGGACACGCGTCCGGAGCTCGGCGGTTTCGATGACATCTTCTATGCCGAAGCCAACGCCGACCAGCTTCAGCACGTTTCCCGGATCAACCGGATCGTCCGTAGCGAGTTCGAGGCCATGGTGTTCGTGCGGAGCCAACGCAATACCCGCTCGCTGACAGCCGTCGATCCGAAACGCATGGCGACCTTTGCCCACGCCCAGCGCGAAGTGTTCAAGGTCTTCCTCGAGCGCTCGGCGCGGGGCGAGTTCAACTGGGTGTCCACGCTCTACCCGACGCAGGCACACGCGCAGGACGCCGCCATGAGCGTGGGCGAGTTCGAGGACTACGTCTTTGGCTCGATGTACCTGGACGATCCCGACCCGGTGGCCC
>JBGOYQ010000047.1:0-7455 GCA_041479735.1 Anaerolineae bacterium
ATCTACTATGGCCTGACCGTGTTGGTGTTCGCCGACATTCTGGTCAGTTTCTTCCTGAGCCCGTTTCACCCGATCCGCCAGGCGCTCGACTCGATCGTGGGGCCGATGCTGGCGCCGATTCGGCGCGTGCTGCCCCCGACCGGCATGTTCGACTTCAGCCCGGCGGTCCTGTTGATCCTGATCCAGCTGATCGGATCAGTGCTGATCCGTTTCCTCGCATCGATCCCCTAGGAGAATGAGCATGCGCGCCTACAAGCTGCACGACGGTCGCCGTGGCGCGGCATTGACCGTCCGCGTGACCCCCCGAGCGCGCCGGACGGAGATCGCTGGCTTTCTCGAGGATGGCATCCTGCGCATTCGGATTGCCGCCCCTCCGGTTGAGGGCAAGGCGAACGCGGCGTTGGTCGAGTTCCTGGCCAAGGTTCTGTCCGTCCGTAAGAATCGGATCGAGGTCGTGGCGGGAGACAAGAGCCTCGACAAGATCATCTCGGTCACCGATCTCTCGGCCGACGAAGTTCAGCGCCGGGTCAATGCCTGGCTGAGCGCCCAAACCGGCGAGTAGGCCGCGCCGATCGGCGAGTTGGCCAAAGCATTGCGCCTCCGGAGGACTAGGAGGCGCTTGATTTTCCTCTTGGGACGATCGAGTGAAAGCCGGCCCTAGCCCGGAAGTGGGACTTCGGCGGGTGTGGCCGTCCCGGGCGCGGCCATGCGCCAGCGCGATTCGAATGCGGCGTCACGCATGTGCTGGTCATCCGACTGCAGGGCGGCATCGAGCTCAAGCGCGAACTCCTCGGTGCCGGACCAGGCGATGGCATCGAGCGCCGCCAGTTTCTCCTCGGTAGTCCCCGAGGCGAGCACGCGCCTCAGCATCTCCAGTGCCGGCCGACCGGGCGCGACGCCCAGTCCCTCCCGGGCGGCGTAGGCCACCAGCCAGGGGAGCTCGGCCAGCTCGTGCAGGGGAGTCACAACCTTCCACGGAGGATTCTTGCGCCGGCCGGCAGCCTCCGCCGCAGCGCCCCGCACGACCCATTGGCCGTCGTCGACCTGGACCTTCTCCAAGGCCTCCAGCGCCCACGCCTCCGGTACACGCGCCAAACCGAAGACAGCGGCGCGCCGCGTGAGCAAGTTGTCCATCTCCAGGGCGTCCCGCAGCATCGCGTAGCCTTCGTCGGGATGACATGCCAGCCCTTCGCCGGCCGCCAGGCGGACGCCTTCGTCGCCGGTGAGGAGAGCCTGTCCGAGCCCTTCGAGGGCCGGCTGGGTCCCGATGCCTGCCAGGGCCAGACACGCGGCTTGTCGCACGAACAGCTCTCTGTCCTGGGTGGTCGCCTGTAGCAGCGCCGGCACTGCCTCCTCATCGCGCGCCGCGCCCAGCCCCAGGGCGGCGAGGATGCGGCTGGAGGGTTCGTCGGCCGTCAACAGGCGGCGGAACAAGATGACGACGGTGGCTTCATGGGCGGCCGCCAACGCGTGCAGCGCCCGCAGGCGCAGCCCGTACGGCCGATTCGGGTCCTGAATCAGGCTGGCGACCGCCCTGAGCACGTAGGGGCGCCAGGGCGCCTTGGCGGGGGCGTCCTTGAGCCAGCCGGCACAAGTCAGCAGGGCCGACGACAGAGGATCGTTATTATTGCGCAGGTGTTGCTCGGCGATGGCGGTGACGTCACCGAGGGCTGCGATCCAGTGCAAAGTCGACTCGGCCGGCGTCCATCCTTCCCAGGCGAAATCGGACGGCATGCCGCCGCTGGCGAAGCCGCGGGCGGCCAAGTAGGCTCCGACCCCCGGCTGGAAAAACGACAGGCGCGCCTCCCGCCGCCGGACGAGGACTCCCGCCTCAACCATGTCCGAGACCGGGGTGCCGCGATGGAGGGCGCGTTCGGGCACGCCGCCTTGACGCTCCTGGATCCACGTCATGGCCGTGACTTCGGTGATCTGGCGCTCGTCTGGCGACAGGAAGCGCGCTAGGTAGGCGTCGAGATTGTCGCTCGTCCGGTGGCCGCGCGAATCGCCGGCATACGCCGCCCAAACACGCAGCGTGATCTCGAGCGGTGTGAGGCCACGGACCACGCCGAGCAACCAGCCCGAGATCAGCGCCGGATCGAGATCGACCATGCGGTTCTTCGGCAAGCTGGGAAGGATGGACTTCTGCCACGCGCTTCCCCAGCGAGACAGGAATTGGCGCTGCTCGTGCTCGGTCCAAGGGGCAATGGCTACCGGTGCGAGCCCGGCCCGCGCCAGGCCGTCGTAACCGCGTACTGGGCCCGCCGCCACCACGTGGTTCCCCGGATAGGTTGCCAGGAAGGATTCGAGCCACGCAGCGACCGGGGGAATCTCCTCCGGGGCCAGCTCATCCAGCCCGTCCAAAAGCAACAGGCCGCGTTGTTGGCGGAAATGCAGGCGCAGGTAGCTCGGCAGGCGCGAGGCCATACCGGACGAGGCGACATGCTGCGCGGCTGCTATTAGTGCGTCGAGAGGATCTCTGCGTTGCTCGAGGCGCAGGTCGGCCGCATGCACGAGCACGGGAACCCAACCCGCCGCTAGGCCGACTTCAGGGTCGCGATTGGCGGCGCGAACGGCCAGGTAGGCCAGCGCTGTCGACTTGCCGCTGCCGACCTCGCCCGTGATTAGGAAATTGGCGCCGTTGGATAGGGCTTCTGCTAGCGACAGGCTGGGGGCCCGGTACACACCCGCGAGGTATGTCCAATCCGGCAGGTTGGGCAGGAGCGCCAGGGAGCCCTCGGGCAGCGGGTCAGTTCGCGTCGGGTCGGCGGGCGGGGCCGGCGCCAGTATGTGCGGCGGGACGGCGATCTCGTCCAGGGCGAAGATGGCCCGAGCGAGGTGCAGTGTTTCGGCCCGGATGACCAACTCGGTCCGATAGCGATCGGTCGCGCCGGCGGTCAGGTTCTCGCCGACCTGCTGGAATTGCAGACCAAACCACTTGAAGGCGCCGCGGCCAAGCGGCGCGGCGCGCGTAAACACCCACGCGAGCACCACACCAAGGGCAATCCCCAGGATGAATTCAGGCCAGTCGAAGCGCCAACCGAAAATAGCTGTCCACATCGCCTTTAGCCGGAATACAGAATGCGGCCGCACTGCGTGCACCGGAACAGTTCTGCGCTGTTCCGCACGCTCTGTAGGGCGGACGCCGCCAGAGCCAGACCGCACGCGCCGCAGGCGCCGTCATGAAGGACGGCGACGACCCTTCCCCCCATACTTTCCCTCATTTCCGTGTACAAGGCAAGGTCCTTTGGTGCTACCCCCGCCAGGGCGACCTCCCGTTCGGATTCCAGGCGGGCAAAGCGAGCTTCGGCCTCAGCCTGCTCCCGCATCAGATTGCTGCGGCCGTACGTGGCCGCCGATTCCACCCGTGCGAACTCTCCCGTGGCGACCTCTTCGTCCCGCTCACGATCTTCGAGCTGGACCATTGTCTCCAGCAGCTTGTCCTCGAGTACAGCTAGGTGCCGCTGCAACGATTCAGCCTCGTGCTGCAGATCCTGTAACTCCTTGGGATTCCGCACCGAGCCGCCGTAGAGGCTGCGTTCGGTTTCGTCGAGCTTCGCCCTTTGGGTGGCAGCCGCCAATTCAGCATCCTTGGCGGTCAATTGGGCCGCCTGGCGGACGGCGGCTGCCTGTTCCAGTATCGCCCGCGCCGATCTGACCGCGGCCGAGTCCGCCAATGCAGCGGAAATCTCGTCGAGGCGCTTCCTGCACCGATCGAGCTCCTGGTCCGTGTTCTGAAGCCGGGAGAGGTTGGAGACGCGGCTCATAGGCCGATTATAGTTTCTCCGGCGCGGATGCGCCAAGGCGGACGTTGGCGGCGACAAACGCCGCGACGTACAATTCGCGCCATGCTTCGCCGCGATCGTCTCATTGCCCTGGCCTTATGCCTGCTGACTGCCGGTGCAACTTGCGTTCCATACGTCTTAGCCGGGAGTCTCTCCCCTTCAGGATGGTCTTTCAGCGGCTTCCTGCTCAATCCCATCGATGGGTTCAGCTACCTGGCCAAAATGCGCGAGGGCGCGGCGGGAGCATGGCTGTTCCGGCTGCCATATGCTCCTCAACCTGGGCCGGGTGCCTTCCTGTTTGTCTTCTACCTGGCCCTCGGGCACCTGGCGCAGGCGTTGCACCTGCCGCCCTTGGTCATCTATCACGCCGCGCGCGTGCTCGGCGGCGCATCGATGTTCTGGATGGCTTACTGGTTCTTCGAGTTGGCGCTTCCCGATCGCGCCGTGAGGTGGGCGGCGTTCCTTCTGACGCTCGTGGGGTCGGGCCTGGGCTGGCTGGGGATGCTCTTCGGGGCAAATCCAAGCGACTTGACGATTCCGGAAAGCGTGCCGTTTCTGAGCGCCTATGCCAACGCCCATTTTGGCCTTGCGGCTGCAGCGCTGCTTGGCGCGGCGATCGCCGTGTCGGGATGGATTCGACGGCCCGGCTGGCGGCTTGTCCTCGCGTTCGCCAGCGGGGCGGTGATGGGGATCGTCCTGCCCTTCGCCGTTGTGAGCGCGGCGGTGGTCCTCGGCCTATGGCTGGCATGGGAGACGAACAGGGCAAGCAGCCTCGGAGGATGGCGTCTGGCGTGGCGTGACACGCGCGGGCGATGGCTCACGTTCGCGGCCTGCCTTGCCGGCGGCGTCCCTTGGGGTGTGTACGACGTGTGGGTCACGCGTACGTCGGTCGCCCTGGCCGCGTGGTCCCGCCAGAATCTTACGCCTTCGCCTCCGGTCGGCGACTACGCTCTCGGCTTCGGACTGGCGCTTGTCCTGGCGTTGACCGCGCTGGTCCTGGCCCGGCCAGGTCAGACTGCCGGGGGCCGCTTGATGATCACATGGGCCATTCTTGGGGCGATCTTGTTGTATGCACCCCTGGGTGTGCAGCGGCGATTGTCCCTGGGTCTGTACTTCCCGATGGCAGGCCTGGCGGCAATGGGACTCCGCCGCTTGTTCGATGCGCGCGCGACTTTCGGCCTGGCAACGGCATGTGTGATTGCGCTTTCGGTCCCGTCGAACATGGTTGTGGTCGCCGCCGGACTAGCGGGGGTTGCACGGCACGATTCGAGCATCACTATCTCGAATGCGGAATCGGCTGCGTATGCCTGGCTTGAAGCCAACGTCGCGCCAGGCGAGATGGTCCTGGCCGGCCCGCGGGCGGGGAATCGACTGCCGGCGTTGACGGGCGCGCGCGTCCTCTACGGGCATCCCTTTGAGACGCCTGACGCGGAACGGTCGCTGTCCTTGGTGCGACAGTTGTACGGTTGGACGGGAACAGATGCCGAGGCGCTCGATCGGATCCGCGAGCTGGGGGTCGGCCTGGTCTTCTTCGGCGAGGACGAGCGGCAGAGCGGCGATCCCCATTGGATCACGCAGCTGCCTGTGCGATTCCAGGAAGGCGGGTTCTCGATCTTGGAGGTTCCGGCGCGTTGAGGCCAGTGCGAGAATGGGCCGTAGAGGCTTTGGTCTTCCTCGGTGCCGGCGCGCTGTGGATGGCGCCGGCATGGCCTCAGCTGGACGGATTTCTCTTCTGGCGAGGCTCGGCCTATTCCGACCTCGCCATCACACACTGGCCCTATGCCGACTTCCTACGTTATGCGCTTGTCACCTGGAAGCAGATCCCTCTCTGGAATCCGTCCATCCTCGGCGGCGCGCCTTTCGCCGCGGACCCGCTGTCGAGCCTGTGGTATCCGCCGCATTGGCTGGCAGTGATCATCCCCGCCAGCCTGGCTTTCAACCTGTTGTTCGCCCTGCATCTGGGGTGGGCGGGCTGGGGCACATGTCGATTGCTCCGGGCGGAGGGAGCCGGCGCCGCGTCGGCCATGATCGGCGGATTGGCCTTCTCCGGCGCGCCCAAGTTGATTGGACACATCGGCCTGGGCCATCTCACCCTCGTGTACGCGGTCGCCTGGATGCCGTGGCTCCTGCTCCTGGTCCGCCATGCCGTAGAGGTGAGTCGCTCAAATGGGATGCGCATGGTGCGCTCGGGGGCGCTGGCCGGCGGCACGCTTGGACTAGTCTTTCTCGCCGACCCGCGCTGGGCCATCCCGTCGGCCGCGCTGGCGGTGGCCTTCGGGTTGCGCGTGCTGTTGGCCGAACACGACCCAGGCCGGAAGAGGACGCGAGCCGCGCTGACGCTCCTGGGCCTGGGGGGTGGTTCCGCGCTGGCAATCAGCGCGGGGCTCGCGTTGCCGCTGGCGGAGTACGTGTCGTTGACGACGCGGGCAGCCATGACCCCGGCCGAGGCCAACGCGCTGGCGCTGCCCGCCTCGCGCCTGCTCGGCTACCTCATCCCGGACATCGGGGGATCGCCCGAATGGATGACCTACGTGGGCATTGGGGTGTTGTACCTCGCGATGCTGGCCGTAGTGAGCCGGGGAAGAGGGGCCTGGTTCTGGTTGGGCGTAGCTGCGCTATCCACTTTGTTGGCCTTGGGCGACAACCTGCCCATTGTGTGGACAGTTATCCGCTGGATGCCGGGCGCCGGCCTTCTACGTGTACCGGCTCGATTCCTTCTGATTTCCGCATTTTCGCTTGCCGTGCTTGCAGGGATGGGCGCGCAGACTCTCCTGCGACCCCGGACCGAAGAGTCGCTGGCGCCCCGGTTGAGGCTTATTACCCTGGGCTTCGGTTCGCTGGTCGCTCTGCTCGCAGGCGGCATCTACCTCGTGGCGACGCGCGTCGGCAACCCGCGTCTGGAGTCCTCTGCGGCATTGGCTGCCGTGACCGCCGTCGCCGTGGGTGCCTGGCTCTTGGTCGGACTTAGCGGTAGGGTGGCGGTGCGCACCATAGGCATCGGATTGGCCTTGCTGCTGCTGGCCGAGCTGAGTGTAGTGAATCGATTTGAGCTGGAGCTGCGTCCGGCGGAGGCGGTGCTGAACGAGCGTCAGGACCTGGCCCGCCAGGCGGGACAGCTGGCAGCGGGCCGGCGTATCTTCTCGCCGTCTTATAGTCTGCCTCAGCAGACGGCGGAACGAGATCGGCTCGAGTTGGCAGATGGGGTCGGCCCGCTGCAGCTGCGCTCCTATCGCGATTCGATGGCGCGAGCCACGGGTTTCTCGTCCGCCGCGTACAGTGTGACGCTGCCGCCTTTTCCGACGGGCAACCCTCAGGATGACTGGCGGCCCGTGCTCAATTCCGAACTCCTCGGGAGGTGGGATGTCGGGGTCGTCGCGGCCGACTATCCCGTCGATGCCGCAGGGCTGGTCGAGCAGACGTCTGCTGATGGCGTCCACATCTATCGCAATACCAACGCCAGGCCGCGCGCCAGGGTGGAGCGGGACGATGGGACATGGTATGCGGCGGACAAGGTGACGTGGACGCCGAATCGCATCGATGTCAGCGCTCTTGGGCCCGGTCGCCTTGTCTTGGGCGAGAACGCCTATCCTGGGTGGGGAGCGACGGTCGATGGCTCCCCGTCGCGGCTGGATACGACCCAGGATGGCATGCGCTCGCTCGTATTGCCTCCAGG
>JBGOYQ010000048.1:0-7443 GCA_041479735.1 Anaerolineae bacterium
ATCGCCAACGACGTGGCCAAGTACTTCGCCATCATCCCGGCCGCTTTCGCCTCAACCTACCCGGTGTTGACCACGCTGAACTTCATGCGTTTGGCGACCCCGCAGAGCGCCATTCTCTCGGCGGTGATCTTCAATGCGCTGATCATCATTGCGCTCATCCCGCTCGCCCTGCGCGGCGTTCCCTATCGCCCGAAGGGCGCTGCCAGGGTCCTGCGGGACAACCTGCTGATCTACGGGGTGGGAGGCATCATCGCCCCGTTCATCGGCATCAAGCTGATCGACCTGGTCCTAATCGCGCTTCACCTGACCTAATGGTCAGCCTGGCAGAATGAGGCCTCGAAGGAGGACACCGATGAGGAAGTTACACTTGTCCATCACGACCGATGTCGTCATCGGCTGCGCGCAGGCGGTCCTGCTGGTCGCGTTCATCACCGCCCCCATGGCTTTGATCGGCCGGCAGGTTCTGGGCGAGGCCGTCATCGCCATGCTCTACCTGGCCGCCGTCGGCCTGAGCTCTAGCCGCTGGGGACATCTGCCCGGGATGTGTGCCGCCCTTACGGCCGCGCTCACCTTCGATTTCTTCTTCATCCCTCCTTTCTTCACGTTCGCAGTCGGACAGTTGGAGGGCTGGCTCGTCCTGGCGATCTTCCTGGGCGTGGCCTTCCTGGTCGTCGGGCGCATCCAGGACGCTCTCGCCCGCGCGCGCACGAGCGAACGAGATGCCACATTGACCTTCGAGCTGGGGATGGCCCTGGCCGGCCTGCGAACCCAAGACGCAGTCATCCATGCTTTGGCGTGGAATCTTCAGCAGATGTTTCGCGCCGCGCTGGTGGAGATCGTCATCGAGACCGGGTCCGAATCGGTTCCGGCGATCGTCAAGGCGCCCGAGGACCTGTACGTGGCGGATCGCCCCGATCGGGTCATTCCGATCATGGCGGCCCCGGGCCTGATCGGCGAGATTCATGTGTGGCGCGGCAACGGCTGGCTCCCGCAGGAGGACAGCCGCCTGCTGCCGAATCTCGCCGCATTGGCGGCGACGGCTCTGGAGCGCGCCAGGACCTCCGAGCTTGAAATGCGCGCCGGCACGTTGGCGGCTTTGGCCAACCGATAGGTGCCCTATGCTCAGACAGACCGGAACCGCGATCGTGTTGCTGCTTGTCCTCACCTTCCTGGCGGGGGGAATCTATCCACTCGTCGTAACCGGAGTGGCTCAGGTCATCTTCCCTCACCAAGCCAACGGCAGTCTGATCACCCGCCAAGCCAAAGTCGTCGGCTCCGAGCTCATCGGGCAAGCCTTCGACGACCCCAAGTACTTCTGGGGCAGGCTCTCCGCCACGGGCACCTTCCCGTACAATGCGTTCAACGCCGCGAATCTAACTGCTTCTTCAGGCTCGAACTTCGGTCCGTTGAATCCGGCGCTCCTTCAGGCCGTCCAGACCCGCATCACGGCCCTGAAGGCGGCTGATCCCGGCAATTCGCTGCCGATCCCCGTCGACCTCGTCACCGCTTCGGCCAGTGGTTTGGATCCACAGATCAGCCTGGCTGCCGCCATGTACCAGGTCCAGCGCGTAGCACGTGCCCGAGGCATGACTGAAGACGCCGTGCTCGGGCTGGTGCGGCAAAACACGACCGGCCGGCAGTTCGGGTTACTGGGCGAACCTACCGTCAATGTGCTCGAGCTCAATCTGGCGTTGGATGGGGGATAATTGGGGTGTGCGCGTGTCCCAAGAGAGCCGACACACCGTCTAGCTCGGCACCATACGCCCGTATTGGCGGGGACCATGCCTGACCCTGACCGTCGCCCGGATCCCGATCTCCTACTGGGGCGCATCCGCGCCGATGAAGCCCACGCGGACCGCGGGAAGCTCAAGATCTTCCTGGGCTACGCCGCGGGCGTCGGGAAGACATACGCCATGCTCGAAGCTGCCCACCAGCGGCTTCACGAAGGCATCGACGTGGTTGTCGGTTACGTCGAAACCCACGGCCGTGCCGAAACCGAAGCCATGATTCGCGATCTGGAGCTCGTCCCCCGGCGGCTGCTTGAATACCGCGGGATCACCCTGCAGGAGATGGACATCGATGCCGTGTTGAACCGGCACCCGAAGCTCGTCCTGGTCGATGAGCTGGCACATACCAATGCCCCGGGGTCGCGGCACACAAAGCGCTACCAGGATGTCGAGGAACTGCTGGCGCAAGGCATCGATGTATATAGCACGCTCAACATCCAACACATCGAGAGTCTCAACGACGTTGTGGCGCAGATTACGTCCGTGCGCGTCAGCGAGACGATTCCGGATCGGGTGATCGACGAGGCGACCGAGCTTGAGCTGGTCGACCTGCCTCCGGATGAGCTGCTCGGCCGGCTGCGAGAGGGCAAGGTCTATGTCCCCGAGCAGGCTGCCCGCGCCGTCCAGCGTTTCTTCCGGCCAGGGAACCTGACCGCGCTGCGTGAGATGGCCATGCGTCGTGCGGCTGAGCGCGTCGACGATCAGATGCGAGCCTACATGGAGACTCGCGACATACCCGGTCCGTGGCCGGCCAAAGAGCGTCTGTTGGTGTGCGTCAGCCCGAGCCCGCTCGCCGACCGACTGATCCGCACGACGCGCCGTCTGGCCGACGGATTGAAGGCCGAATGGGTCGCCGTCCATATCGAGACGCCCGACGACACACGCCTTTCCCAAACGGAACATGATCGAATCTTCCGCGCGCTGCGTCTGGCCGAGGAGCTCGGAGGCAAAGCGCTGACTCTGCCGGGACGGTCGATTCCGGAAGCGGTGATGGGCTACGCCCGCCAGCATAACATCACGCAGATCGTCATCGGCAAGCCGGTCCGCCCGCCCTGGCGGGACTACCTTGGGGGATCGGTCGTCGACCGGATCACGCGGGCGAGCGGTGCGATCGACGTGCACGTCATCAGCGGGACATCCGACAGCAAGAGCCGTGTCGTCCGCCCGACGGAATGGCGTACTCATCAGCCATGGGGTCGGTATGTGCAAAGCCTGCTGCTCGTCGCCGCCGGGACGCTGCTCAGCGCACTCGTGCATCCGCTGTTCTCGCCCGCTAACCTGGTCATGATCTACCTGCTGACCGTGCTCGTCGCTGCGATCACGCTTGGACGGGGGCCTTCGATCCTGGCTGCAATACTCAGCGTCGCCGCCTTCGATTTCTTCTTCGTCCCTCCGACTCTCACAATGGCGGTATCCGATTCCGAGTACATTCTCACGTTCGTGGCTCTTCTGGCTGTCAGCCTGGTGGTCAGTAACCTGGCAGTGCGGGTACGCGAGCAAGCGCGTCTCGCCATACGCCGAGCGTCTCAGACAGCCGAAATGTACGACCTCAGCCGGGACCTGGCCGTTGCGGTGGATCTCCAGGCGATCCTGGACGCGGTGATCAGGCATGTGAGTCAGACCTTCGATCGCCAGGCCGTCATTCTGACTGCTTACGATCAGTCGGACGCGGTCGTCCCACGCGCACAGACCCCCGGGATGGAGTTGAGTCAAAACGAGCTAGCCGTGGCCACCTGGGCGTTTCGGAACGCGCAGCCAGCCGGGCGCGGCACTGACACTCTGCCGGCCGCAACCGTCCGCTATCTCCCGCTGACCACTTCGCAGGGCGTGGTCGGCGTTCTGGGCGTGGGACCTGCACAGACGCAGGGCCATCTCAGCCCGGATGAACTGCATCTCCTCGAGGCCTTCGCCAGCCAGGCAGCGCTAGCCATCGAACGCGCCCGCCTGGCCGAGCAGGCCCGGCGCGCGGACGTGCTGCAGGCCACCGAGAGGCTGCAGGCCGCGCTGCTCAACTCTATATCGCACGACTTGCGGACGCCGCTGGTCGCCATCACCGGGACTCTGAGCAGCCTGCAGGAAGATGAAGGCCAGATGGACGCGGCGACGCGCCGCAGCCTGGTGGAGAACGCCGCTGCCGAAGCCGAGCGACTCAATCGCTTGGTCGGCAACCTGCTTGATATGACCCGCATCGAGGCGGGCGGCCTGAAGGCTCTTCTCGAGCCTTGCGAGCTGGAAGACGTTGTTGGATCGGCATTGGAGCAGCTTGCGCATCGCTTGGACGATCGACCGGTCACCGTCCGCGTGCCTGCGGGTTTCCCTATGCTGCCGATGGACTTCGCTTTGATGGTCCAGGTCTTCGTCAACCTGCTGGACAACGCCCTCAAGTACTCCGCGAGCGGATCCCCGATCGAGGTCAGCGCCTCCAGTGCACAAGGGGCAGCCGAGATCGAGGTCGCCGACCGGGGTGTCGGCATTCCGCCGGAGGATCTTGGCCGGGTTTTGGACAAGTTCTACCGGGTCCAGCGACCCGGCAGCGTCACGGGCACGGGCCTGGGTCTGTCCATCTGTAAAGGGATCGTCGAGGCTCACGGCGGCTCGATTGTGGCTAAGAATCGCCCCGGCGGAGGGACGCGGGTGACCATTTCCTTGCCCCTCCAGAATCCCGGGGGGGCAGCCAATGAGGGTCAACCGTGAGCGATGGTCCCCGGATATTGGTGGTCGATGATGAACCCGCCATCCGGCGGTTCCTGCAGGTGGCGCTCTCGGCGCACGGCTACACTGTATTCGAAGCCGACCGCGGAGATCAGGCTCTGGAGGCGGTGCGTGCCCATCGGCCCGACATGGTCATCCTCGACCTGGGACTTCCGGACATCGACGGGATTGAGATTACCCGCCGACTGCGGGCCTGGAGCCCTGTGCCAATCATTATCCTGTCCGTGCGCGGGCAAGAAGCCGACAAGATCGCCGCGCTGGATGCTGGGGCGGACGATTACGTCACCAAGCCGTTCGGCTCGGGGGAGCTCCTGGCCAGGATGCGGGTGTGCCTGCGACGGAGCGCCTCACCCGTCGGCGAGGCCATATTCGTGTCCGGCGATCTGACGGTCGACGCCTCCAAGCGCGTCGTGTCCGTCGCGGGCCGTGAGGTTCAATTGACACCGACGGAGTACGACGTGCTACGCGTGCTTGTCCTCCACGCCGGCAAGGTGCTCACCCATCGGCACCTGCTGCGGGAGGTCTGGGGGCCGGGCTACGACGGCGAGACCCACATGCTGCGGGTGAACATCAGCAACTTAAGACGAAAGATCGAGACCGACCCGACGCGCCCTCATCTCGTCACCACCGAACCGGGCGTGGGCTATCGGCTCCGCGTCGGCGACTAGCCGCCTGCCGCACCCCGCTCCATTCCCTCCCCCTAGAAAGGGGCCGCAGGTCCTCGTAGCCAAGCGGAGAGGAGAGGGTTAGGGGTAGGGTAGAATGCCCTTATGGTCACGGTAGCGATCCAGGCGGGCGGACAATCCCGACGGATGGGGCGCGACAAGGGGCTCGTGCTGCTTGCCGGCCGGCCGCTGATCTCACATGTCATCGAGCGCACCGCCGGCCTCGGCGACGATATCCTGATCACCACGAATCAACCCGCCGACTATGCTTTCCTGGGCTTGCCGATGGCATCCGATCCCGTTCCCGGCGCCGGATCGCTGGCTGGATTGCACACCGCTCTCCAGGCGGCACGCGGCGACACCGTCGTCGTCCTGGCCTGCGACATGCCATTCGTGTCCGCCCCACTATTCGAGTACATGCTTCGCTTGTCGTCCGAGGCAGACGTGGTCATCCCGTTGCGTGAAGGGGAATTCGAACCGCTGCATGCCGTCTATCGCCGGTCCTGTCTTGCCGCGCTGGCATCGGCGCTGGCCGCGGGCGAGAAACGCATGATTAGCTTCTTCCCCTACGTGCGCGTGCGGCCAGTTGAGAGCGACGAGCTCGATCGGTTCGACCCGCGGGGCATGAGCTTCTTCAACGTCAACACGCCCGCCGAATTGGAGATAGCCGAGCGACTCTACCGCTCGCAGGTATCCTCCGGTCGGGCCGGGCTTCGCGGCAGGAGCCGACCATGACGCTGGACACCGATCTGGTCCGTCCCCACTTCCCCGCCCTGAGCTCCAACGCCGTGTTCTTCGACAACCCCGGGGGAACCCAGGTCCCGCACCAGGTCATCGATCGCATGGTCGACTACTTGGTCACCAAGAACGCCAATCACGACGGGGCCTTCCAAACCAGCCGGGCGTCGGATGCCCTGGTGGAGGAGTCCCGGACAGCGATGGCCGATTTCCTCAATGCGGCCCATCCGCAGGAGATCGTCTTCGGACCAAACATGACCACGCTGACGATGGCCATGAGTCGTTCTCTCGGACGCGAGCTACAGCCGGGTGACGAAATCGTCGTCACGCGCCTGGATCACGACGCCAACATCGCCCCTTGGCTGCTGATGGCCGAAGACCGCGGCTGCGTCGTACGCTGGCTGGACTTCGACGTCGAAGACTGCACCTTGCGGCTCGACCAGCTCGAGGGCTTGCTTGGGAAGCGCACACGCATTGTCGCCGTAGGCTACGCCTCGAACGCCGTCGGCACGATTAACCCGCTGCCGCGGATCATCGAGATGGCGCACCAGGCCGACGCCCTGACCTACGTGGACGCAGTCCAGTTTGCGCCCCACGGCCCGATCGATGTGCAAGCGCTGGGATGCGATTTCCTGGCCGTTTCGGCCTACAAGTTCTTCGGCCCGCACGCCGGCATCTTGTATGGCCGAGAGGAGCACCTGCGCCGTTTGCAGGCCTACAAGGTCCGCCCCGCGCCCGAAGATCCACCCGGCAAGTTCGAGACCGGCACAGGCAACTTCGAGGCGATCGCCGGGGTCCTTGGGGCGCTGGACTACCTCGTGTGGGTTGGCGAGACCTTCGGGGCCGAATACGCCGAATCCTACGCCGGCGAGTTCAGCGGTCGGCGCTTGCGCCTCAAGCAGGCAATGGCGGCCATCCGCGCCTATGAGATGGAACTGTCCCGGGCGCTCTTGAATGTGCTGGCCGGCGTTCCGGGGCTGCACGTCCGTGGGATCACCGACACGCGCTCGCTCGACCGGCGCGTCCCGACCGTGTCCTTCACCCTCGATGGGCATCCGCCACGGCAGATCGCCGAATCCTTGGGCAAGGAAGGCATCAACTCTTGGGACGGGAATTACTACGCTCTGGCCGTCACCGAACGGCTGGGGCTTGAGTCATCGGGAGGCATGCTGCGCGTCGGCATGGCGCACTACAACACGCGCGCAGAGATCATGCGACTGGAGACCGCTCTGCAGCGATTGACCGCTCCTTAACGCGCAGGCAGACATCTAGGTGAGGGGGGCACCCAGACGTCTGCCGGCTTTGGACAGTATATCGACTTCCAGGGGGTCCGTCAAGCCAACCGGCCCGTCGGGCCGAAAGTGGACCGGTTCCATCCACAATCCGCGCGGGGGTGACGGTCGTCCATTCAATGAGGAAGGAAAGCACTTCGGAAGCCCACCCTGCCTCGTTATAGTAGGAGTATTCCGCTCCGATTCAGTGGTGATATGGAAAGCCAGGCTTTGCTGTCCTCCCCGCTGTTCCGCGATTTGACCCCCGAG
>JBGOYQ010000049.1:0-7388 GCA_041479735.1 Anaerolineae bacterium
CGTAGCTTGCAGGGCGGCGGCGTCCCCCGTGCGCTCCGCGCCGGCGAGGTGGATCACCGTGTGCACGCCGACCAGTGAAGCCCGAAGACCGCGAGCATCCGACAGCGCCGCGAGGGCTACCTCAACCGGAACGCCGGTCGGCAAATGTGGTGAACGGCGCGCCGGTTTCAACAAGGTCCGCACGGCGTACTCGGATTCGACCAGCTGGCGCAGGACGTAGCGGCCGATGAAGCCGGTGCCTCCGGTGATAAGCGCCAATCGTGTCGGCATAGGTATGATGCTGGGCGATCGCGAGAAGATGCGGGCTTCGATCGAATCGGGGCGATTGTAGCACACGCCGGTTGGCGACCCAGGTCCGCATCACATGTCAGCCCGGGGTGTTATACTGCCGTGGGGGTAAGCGAGGCGCCAGAGGAGGGCGGTTTGTCATCACGCCGTGTCGTCATCACAGGCATGGGCTGCATCAGCCCGCTCGGGAACGATGTCCCGACGACGTGGGCTTCTGTGCGTGCCGGCAAGTCCGGCGTGGGCCCGATCACCCATTTCGACGCACGGGATTTTGAGACACGCTTCGCGGCCGAGGTGAAGGACTTCGACCCCGAGGCTCTGCTCGGACGCCGGCTGGCGCGTCGGATGGACCGCTATACGCAGTTCGCCATCGCCGCCGCCGACGAGGCGCTGCGCAGCTCCGGTCTCGAGATCAGCGATTCCAACCGCGATCGCATCGGCGCCATTATCGGCACCGGCATCGGTGGGATCGCGACCCTGATGAGCGAGGCGCGGCGATTGTTCGAGCAAGGCCCTCGCCGCATCAGCCCGTTCATGGTCCCCATGATGCTGCCGGACTCAGCCGCCGGGCAGGTGGCGATCGTCTTCGGCCTGCGCGGGCCGAACATGGCCGTAGTGACCGCCTGTGCCACTGGATCGAACGCCATCGGTGAGGCAGCTGAGATGATTCGCCGTGGCGACGTCGATGCCATGGTCGCCGGGGGGGCCGAGGCGGCCATCGTGCCGATCGCCCTGGCCGGATTCGACGTCATGGATGCGGTCTCGAAACGCAATGAGGACCCTCAGGGGGCCTCGCGTCCGTTCGACTTGCATCGCGATGGTTTTGTGGTCGGCGAGGGCGGCGCGTGCCTTGTCCTGGAGGCGGAGGACCATGCCCTCCAACGCGGTGCCCCGATCCTGGCTGTCCTCTCAGGCTACGCTTCTACCAACGACGCCTATCACATTTCCGCTCCTGCCGAGAACGGGGCCGGCGCCGCCCGATGCATGCGGTTGGCACTCGAGCACGCCGATCTGTCCAACGACCGGATCCAATACATCAATGCCCACGGTACTAGCACCCACCTGAACGATTTGTCCGAGACGGCCGCGATCAAAACCGCGTTCGGCGAGCGTGCCTACGATGTCGCCGTATCCTCCACCAAGTCCATGACCGGGCATCTCCTGGGCGCGGCCGGCGCGATCGAGGCGATCTTTTGCGTGCTAGCCTTGCGCGACCAGGTCATGCCGCCGACCATCAACTATCAGACCCCAGATCCCGCGTGCGACCTGGACTACGTGTCGAACGTCAGTCGATCGGCACACCTCGATCACGTGATGTCTAACTCATTTGGATTCGGCGGCCACAACGCCTGTCTGGTCATCAGCCGGACCGGAACGGATGGCCACCGATCATGACGCGCTATGCACACGTGATTGGCTGGGGCATGGCGGTCCCAGACCGCATAATGACCAACGCCGAACTCGAGCAAATGGTCGACACGAATGATGAGTGGATCGTCAGCCGGACCGGCATCCAGCAGCGGCGCATCGCCGACAAGAACGAGAGCACGGCTACGCTGGCGCTCAAAGCGGCGCGCCGTGCCCTCGAGACAACCGACCTCACGGCGCGCGACATCGATCTGATCATCGTCGCCAGCGCCTCACCGGAACATCTATTCCCTGCCACGGCCTGCCTGGTTCAGGATGCACTCGGCGCAGACAACGCCGGGGCATTCGACCTCTCGGCGGCATGCAGCGGCTTCATTTTCGCCGTGAACATGGCCGCGCAGGCTATCCGCACCGGGGAGATCTCGAATGCGCTTGTCGTCGGCTCCGAGACTCTCTCGCGCTTTATCAACTGGGAGGATCGCTCCACCTGTATTCTCTTCGGCGACGGCGCCGGCGCATTCGTCCTTCAGGCGCGCGACGAGCCCGGGGGCGTGCTCTCGGCGGTCATGCGTTCGGATGGGTCCGGTGGCAGCCTGCTCACGGTGCCCGCGGGCGGCAGCCGCCTCCCGGCCTCCCTCGAAACTGTTCACCGCAAGCAGCACACGATCCAGATGAACGGTCGCGAGGTCTTCCGCTTTGCTACGCGGGTCATGGCCACGGCCACCCGTGAGGTCGTCGCCCGAGCTGGGCTGAAGATGGATGATATCGACCTGGTTGTCCCACATCAGGCCAATCTGCGCATCATCGAGGCGGCCGCTCGCGGCCTGCGCCTGCCGCTTGACCGCTTCATGATCAACATCGAACGCTACGGCAACACCTCCAGCGCCTCCATCCCTATCGCCGTGTGCGAGGCGGTCGAGCAGGGTCGCATCCATCCCGGAGATCACGTCGTTCTGGTGGGATTCGGCGCTGGCCTGACGTGGGGCGCGCTGGCACTGCAATGGGTGGAGACCGCTCGCCCGGTGCCTGGCACCCGCCGGCGCCAGTGGGCGTTAGTTGCCCTTCTTTCCCGCATACGGTCCATGCTGCGCAGGTTGTGGCGGTCGATCGAGGGATTGATCTGGGGAGCGCGTTCCGACAACGAATAGCCGGCCGAAGCGACGGTCAGCGTCCGGGCGACTGGACCGATCCAACTTCCGGACCGCAGACCGACGCCTGCGCCTTCTCAGGCCAGCACGAGAAGAAGATGGGGCTGCCCTAGTGGGCAGCCCCGTCTGCTTAAGCGCTTTACTTGGCGGTTAGTTGGCGGAGGGGATGTGCTCCTTCACCGTGTTCAAGAATTCGTCGACCATGTCACGCAGGTAGGGCTCAGGCACGGCGCCGACCTGCTGATGCACGACCTTGCCGTTGGCCACGAATAACATCGTCGGAATGCCCTGCACGCCGAACTTGGTCGCCCAGTCGGGGTTTTCGTCGGTATTGACCTTGCCGACGATCAACTTGCCGGCGTACTCAGCGGCGATCTTCTCCAGGAGGGGCGCGACCATGCGGCACGGTCCGCACCAGGGCGCCCAGAAATCGACGATGACCGGCAGTTGAGACTGAAGCACCGCCTTCTCGAAAGCCGCGTCGGTCACGTGAATCGGTTCATTGATCATGAGGCTCTCCCGTGCTTCAATTCGGATGATGATACCACGGCCACCAACCCGTGGGCTGGGATCCTGATCTGATCCACAGCCCACTAGCGGAACCCCGCCGGCCGTCTTCACTCGTCCCGTGCGCATTGGACGCGGTATAATCGCCGAACCTTACCTCGACTTCCAAGGGAAGATTTCGTGGCGACGGTCGTTTGCCCAGTGTGCAGTCAGGACAACCTGGAGGAGGCTCACCGATGCACGAATTGCGGCGAGCCCTTGACGATGTTCGGCCAGGTCATGAGCCGCCACGACGGCGGCGGAGCCTCGATGCGGCTGAATCAGTCCCGCCAGCAGGCGCCCGCCCTCCAGGAACAGGGTCTCAAGGGCTCGGAAGCCCGGATGGACTCACTCGAGGCCGTGGATCGTCGCCGCCTGGAAGCCCAACATGAGGCCTCTGCCAGGCAGGTGGGGAAGGATCGCCTGATCCTGGCCGTCAGCGCTGGGGCGTTCGTCCTGCTCGTGATTGTCCTGCTCGCGTTCGGCGCGTACACCCTCCTACGGTAGTCATGCACCTCGAACCTCCGATCACGGTCCTGCTCCCGGTATACGAAGGGCCGCTCGATCTGCTGCTCGAATTGATCGAACGCGCCGAGCTCGACATCACCAAGGTCGCCCTGGCCCAGGTGACCGACCAGTACATGGCCTATCTGCATCAGGCCCCTGAGCATGGCCTGGCCGATCTGGCCTCCTTCCTGATCGTCGCTGCTCGCCTGCTCCAGATTAAGTCTGAGGCCCTCCTGCCGCGGCCTCCCGTCCGGGAGGTCGGGGAAGAAGATCCGGGCGACGCGCTGGCGCGCCAACTCATCGCCTATAAACGCTACAAGCAGGTGGCCATCCAGCTCTCCGAGCGTGAAGCCGCCGGGTTGCGAACCTATCTGCGCGTGGCCCCACCACCGGCGGTCGAGCCCAAGCTGGACCTGTCCTGGATCGGCCTGGACGACCTGCGCCGCGCATTGCAGCAAGCCCTGGCGGCCGTGCCCGGACCGACTCTGGACGAGTCCGTGGCCGCGCCTCGGGTGCGCATTCGGGACAAGATCTTGCTCATCGTCGACGCCCTCCGCACGCGCGGTCGAACGACCTTCAGCAGCCTCTTGAAGCACTCCAGGACGCGTCTGGAGATCGTCGTGTCCTTCCTGGCCGTCCTGGAGCTGATGAAGCGCCAGCAGGTGACCGTTCAACAGCAGGAGCTGTTCGGGGAGATCGAGATCGTTCCCGGAAGCGAATGGAACGCTGCTCAGGAGCTTGAGCTGGAGTCCGAGTTCGAGGAATAGATGGAAGCCATCGACAGGGCGATGCCGGCGCCGATGGTGTCGATGACCACGTCGCGCAACGTCGAGGTCCTGCCCTCGATGAAGGACTGGTGGAATTCGTCGCTGAGGGAGAATAGCACGGCCATGAGCAGCGCCAGGGCCGCTTTGTAGACGACCGGGAGTCGGCCGGGGAGCGCATAGAAGTAGGCCAGGCCGAGCAGCGCGTAACCGATCGCGTGACCGCCCTTCTTGACCACGAAATCCAATGCCCCAAAGTACGGCAAGGCGCTTGCAGGCTGGGATGAGGCCACGAAGATCAGGATCATCATGACGCCAGCCGGAATCCAACGGATGAAGCTCTGTCGATGCGACATGTCGGCCATTCTACCATCCGTCGCCCAAGCCTGACCGTCGAGATCATCATGCCCAATCGCCTGCAACTTGAAACCTCGCCCTATTTGCTGCAGCACGCAGACAATCCGGTCGATTGGTTCCCATGGGGGCCCGAGGCGTTGGCGCGGGCGCGGTCCGAGTCCAAACCGATCTTCTTGAGCATCGGCTACGCCGCCTGTCACTGGTGCCACGTCATGGCCCACGAGACTTTCGACGATCCCCAGGTGGCGGCGTTCATGAACGGCGGGTTCGTCAACATCAAAGTTGACCGCGAGGAGCGGCCTGACCTCGACAGCATCTACATGCAGGCCGTGGTCGCAATGGGCGGCCAGGGCGGGTGGCCGCTCTCGGTCTTCCTGACTCCCGAGGCGAAACCCTTCTTCGGCGGGACGTACTTCCCTCCGACCCGGCGCCACGGACTGCCGGCGTTCCGCGAAGTCCTCGAGGCCGTCGTCGAAGCCTGGAGGGATCGCCGCGACCAGGTGGAAGCTTCGAGCGGGCAGATCGCTGCACACCTGGACGAGAAGACGGCCAGCGCGCAGGCGCCGCCGCTGGATCCGCTGGTCCTCGATCGAGCCGCGGACGCGCTTTTTCGAACCTACGATTGGAGCCACGGCGGCTGGGGAGGCGCTCCGAAGTTCCCACAGCCCTTGGCGATCGAGGTCTTGCTGGAGCGCTTTCACCGCCGACATGATTCGTTGGCCCTGGACATGACCACCCACGTCTTGCGAAGCATGGTGCGCGGTGGGATGTTTGACGTCATCGGCGGCGGCTTCCATCGCTACTCGGTGGACAATGATTGGCTCGTCCCCCATTTCGAAAAGATGCTCTACGACAACGCCTTGCTCGGGCGTGTTTACTTGCACGCGTGGCAGGTGACCGGAGAGCCGCTCTTCCTTGACGTCGCCGATCAAACGCTCGGCTTTCTGCTTCGGGAGATGCGCGATCCGGCCGGGGGGTTCTACAGCTCGCTGGACGCCGACTCCGAAGGCGAGGAAGGCAAGTACTACTGGTGGACCCCAGATGAGCTGCGCCAGGCGATCCAGGAACCGGGTCTGGCCGGGTTTGCTCTGGCGGCCTTCGGGATTACGGCTGAGGGCAACTTCGAGGGCCGTAGCCTCGCCCGCATGTCGAGCGACCTGGAAGGAGCGGCCCAGCGAGCAGGCCTCGATCCGGCCCATGCAGGTGAGACGCTGCTTGTCGCCCGCGCGGCGATGCTGGCTGGGCGGACCCGGCGCGTGCGTCCTGGCTGCGATGACAAGGTATTGGCCGAGTGGAACGGTCTGCTCCTGCAGACGCTGGCCGAGGCCGCCCGGGCAACGGGGAGGCGCGAATACCGAGAGGCGGCGAGCTCGCTTGGATCCTTCCTTGCCGATCGCATGATGACCAATGGGCGGCTGTGTCGGTCCTATCGGGAGGGCCAGACGCATGGGACCGGCTTCCTGGGCGACTACGCCGCCGTCGGTCAAGGGTTCTTGGCTCTTTACCAGACTGACTTCGACCTACCGTGGCTGCGCCAGGCGCAAGCAATGGCGGAGGTCATCCTGGTGCGATTCGCGGATCCCGCCGGCGGCTTCTACGACACACCCGACGATCACGAACCCTTGATCACACGCCCTAAGTCCTTTCAGGACGGCCCCCTCCCCAGCGGGAACGCCTCAGTCGTGTCCCTCATGTTGCGTCTGCATGCGTTGACCGGTGAGGATCGATATCTAACCTCGGCCGAGTCGTCCCTCCGCGCCGTACAGCCCGAGGCGAGTCGGTACCCGATCGCCTTCGCCGCCTGGCTTTCGGCGTTGGATTTCGCCCTCGGGCCGGTGCGACAGGTGGCGGTCGTCGGCGACCCGGGCAGCCGGTCCTTCCAGTCGCTCCTGGCGATCGCGCAGAAGGGCTATGCGCCCAGATTGGTCGCCGCCGCCGGACCGGCATGGCAGCCCGGCTTCCCAAGGCTCCTCGAGGGTCGCACGCCGATCGACGGCAGGCCTGCGGCGTATCTATGCGAGGGTTTCGTATGCCGAAAGCCGACCATGGACCCCCGCGAGCTCGAAGCCCAGCTGAACAGCGCGACTCCTCCCGTCTAACAGGTGGCTAGAAGGGCTATTCCACCTCACCCCCGGGCCCCCTCTCCGCGGACAGCAGGTCTCGACATGCAGAGTCGTGGCGGAGAGGGGGTGGAAGATTTGGGGACGGGGCTGTCCCAAAAGGTCATATCGGTGGGACAGCCCCCCACTCTTAGCGCTATGAGTGGTCACGAATTGGGCTGAGAGTGAGCCTCACTGCGCGGCGAGCACAAGTTCGCCCCACTCTTCACAATCGCATGGGGCTTTTGAGTCAGCCCCGCTGGGGGCTGTCCCAAAAGGTCATATCGGTGGGACAGCCCCCCACTCTTAGC
>JBGOYQ010000050.1:0-7378 GCA_041479735.1 Anaerolineae bacterium
AAGATCTGCGACGAACGGCAGGCAACGGACGTCGAGGGGACGGTGGCCTACGTCACCGGCACGAACCACCCGGCGCTATCCATGCCGCCGATGATGTGACGCCAGCACTTAGCAGCTAGCAACTAGCGCCTAGCGGTCAGCTGTCAGCGATCATCGGGGGGTGAATGGCAGCGACCGCGCAGGAACTCAGCCTGCTAGCGGCTAGTTGCCAGGCGCTAGTTGCTGATCGATGAATCTTGACGCCTTAGCTCAGGGGAGTATTCCTTATGACCATCGAGATCCCGAAGGAGAAGTGGGCCGGGAAGGTCCGCGAGGTGACGCTGGGGGCGACGAGCGCCGACGGCGGCACGCGCATCCGGACGATCACGCTCGGGGGCCAGGCGGCCATGCCGTACCTGCAATTCGAGGCGCCGGCTCCCCACCCTCCCTGCCTGGCGTTGGAAATCCGCGACCGTAAACCCGAAGACTGGTCGCAGCTCCTGAGTCAGATTTGGGGCGAGGCGATGGCGGATCCGGCTCAGTGGGCCAAGGCCGCCGAGGAAGCCGGCGCCGACATGATCTACCTGACCCTGAGCGCTACCCAGGCCGACGGCAAACCCAACACGGCCGAGAACGCGCGCGCCGTCGTGCGGAAGGTCCTCGACGCCACCGCACTGCCCATCGCCGTCGTCGGACCAGGACAGGCAGAGATCGACAACGAGCTCATCGTGCCGGCGGCGGAAGAGGGCAAGGGCGAGCGCATGCTCATCGGCATCTGCGAGGACAAGAACTACCGCACCATCGTCGCCGCCGCATTGGCCAACGACCATATCGTCCAATCCAAGACGCCGATGGATGTCAACCTGTCCAAGCAGCTCGTCATCCTGATCCACGACATGGGCCTGCCGCTCGAACGGATCATCATCGATCCGACCACGGGCTCGCTCGGCTATGGCATCGAATACGGCTACTCGGTCATGGAGCGCCTGCGCCTGGCGGCGCTACAGGGCGACTCGATGACCCAACAACCGCTGATCGTCACCCCCGGCGAGGAAGGCTGGAAGGTCAAGGAGGCCAAGGTGGGCGAAGGCGTGCCCGCCGCCTGGGGCGACTGGAAGCGTCGTGCGCAAGACTGGGAGGCGGTCACGGCCACCGCGCTGGTCCATGCCGGCGCCGACCTCATCGTCCTGCGCCATCCCGATACATTGCGCCGGGTACGCAGCTTGGTCGACTCGCTGCTCGCCCCGGCTGCCTGAGAAGGCGGAGACTGACCATGGCACTCACCGGCCTGGAGATCTACAAACTTCTACCGAAAACGAACTGCAAGGAGTGCGGCTTCCCGACCTGCCTGGCCTTCGCCATGAAGCTGGCCGCCAAGCAAGCCGAGCTCAGCGCCTGCCCCTACGTCAGCGAGGAGTCGAAGGCCAAGCTGGAAGCGGCCTCGGCGCCTCCGATCCGCCTGATCGAGATCGCCGGCGACGACGGCAAGCTGGCCGTCGGCAACGAAACGGTCCTCTTCCGGCATGAGAAGACGTTCTACCACCGGCCCGGGTTGTTCCTTCGCTTGCTGGACACCGATGGGCCGGATGATCTGAAGCGTAAGGCGGCCGAGGCCGACGCGTACAAAGCCGACTACGTCGGCATCAACCTGACGCTAGACGGCTTCGCCGTCGAGGCCGCCAGTGGCGACCCGGCCAAGTACGCCGCCGCCATCGCCGCCGTCCGATCGGCCTCCAAGAAGCCCCTCATCTTGATGGCCTCGTCTCCGGACCTGGCCAAGGCGGGCCTTGAGGCGGCCAAAGGAACGCGGCCCTTGCTGCATGCTGCTAACGCCGCCAACTGGCAGGCGATGGGCGAGCTGGCCAAGGCGGCCAACGTCCCCCTGGCAGTGCGTTCCGAGAGCCTCGACGGACTGGCCGAGCTGACCGGATCATTGACCAAGGCCGGGCTGCAGGACCTGGTGCTCGATCCGGACCTCACCGGCTACCAGGACTCGCTTCAGCGGCTGACGCTCCTGAGGCGATTGGCCCTCAAGAAGAATTTCCGGCCGCTCGGCTTCCCGATCATCACCTTCCCCGGCGCCAGCGGCAAGGCCGACGAGACCGTCCTGGCCGCGGAGCACATCGCCAAGTACGCCGGCTTCATCGTGCTCGAGAAGTTCGAACCGGCCAGCCTGTACGCCCTGCTGGTCCTGCGCCAGAATATCTACACCGATCCTCAGAAGCCGATCCAGGTTCAGCCCGGCCTGTACGAAATCAACAACCCGGACACGAAGGCGCCGGTCATGGTGACGACCAACTTCTCGATCACCTACTTCTCCGTCGCCAACGAAGTTGAGGGCTCCGGCTGGCCGGCCTGGCTGGTCGTCACCGACGCCGAGGGCATGAGCGTCCTGACCGCGTGGGCGGCCGGCAAGTTCGACTCAGAGCGCATCGCCAAGGCGGTCAAGGCGGTCGGGATCGCCGACAAGGTGGGGCATCGTAAGGTGATCATCCCAGGCCAGGTGGCGGTCCTTTCGGGCGAGCTCGAAGGGGACCTGCCCGACTGGCAGATCATGGTTGGCCCGAAGGAGGCGGTGGACATCGGCTCCTTCCTCAAGGCGACGTGGAAGAACTGAGCGGATCCAGCCTCCGGCCGGTCGGCCGGAGGCTGGCCTTAGGCGCGATCGTCACGGAAGCCGGCAGGTGCTCGCCGGCCTGACGCGCACAGGGGTGATCGGCATGCCGCGTCGCCACGTCGTCCTCTCGAGTGCCGGGCTACTTGCCGCCGTCCTGGCGTGCAGCAGCCCGGGCGCCGCGTTCATAGAGGTTACTAACGCCGCGCCGGTCACACCGGCCGTCGGCCTGCCCGTCGAGTGGACGCCGACGCCGGCGCCGACCACGATCCCCGGCTGGAAGAAGTTGACCGGCAGCCACACCGAACTCTGGCTGCCCGAACGCTACGTGGGCGGGGAAACCAGCTCGATGATCGAGAAGCTCAAGATGCAGTACCAGGGCCTCGACCAAATCGCCGAGGCCCTCGACTCGAGCGAACACAAGATCCGCCTGTGGGCCTTCGATCCCGACCCCGGTCCCCCGGCCTTCCTGACATACGCGATGGTGGGCGTGGACGAACTCAAGGCAGGAACCAGCCTGGAGGCGTACGTGCAAGACACGCTGACCCACCTGACGCCCGATGAGAAGCTGATCGAGCAGGGCAGCGCCACCCTAGGAAGCGACTCTGCCTTCCGGACCGTGATCGAGACGCGCTACCCGAACCGAAAGGTCAAGGAGCTCGCCTATCACATCATGAGGGGCGGCGCCGTCTGGATCGTCATCTTTACAACCGATTCGAAGGAGTACGACGCCCGGCTGGCAGACTTCGAGCTCAGCGCCCAGACGTTGACCGTGCTCCCGTAGACCTTGGGCGCTTTCCGCGGTAGATGGTTTGGAGAGAGGCAATGACCATTCGAATTCCGACAACGACGCACGAGCCTTATCTCGGTTATGACGCGACACAGGTCGCTCGACTTGCCGCAGCCTGCCTGCAGTGCACGCCCCAGGCGCCCTGCATGCTGGCCTGTCCGCGCCAGGCGGACATCCCGCGCGTGATGCGGCTGGCAGGGCAGGCGGCGTGCGAGGGGCTGCCCCTCAGCCGCTGGTTCCTGGACGAGGACCGTATCGAGTCGGCACGCGTCTGCGACGCGATCACCGCCGCCTATAGCTAGCGCCGGTCGACCTCGGGAGTCATTCCGCCGCCTTCCTATTTCGACCTTTGTCTACCATGGCCAACCACCGAGTCACTTTCATGCCGGCGGAGGTCACGGTCGAGGTGCCGACCGGCGCCTTGATCACCGAGGCCATCCGCAAGGCAAACCTGGAGATCGCCCAGCCGTGCGGCGGACAAGGCCGCTGCGGCCGCTGCGCCGTGGTGGTCGACGGCGAGGGCGCGCGCCATCGCTCGACGGTCCGCTTATCGGAAGAGGACCTCGAATCGGGCTACGCGCTGGCCTGCCAAACGGTCATCGAGGGCGACCTGCACGTCGCCATCCCCGAGCAGGAGCGCATCGAACGTCGCCTGGTCACCGACAAGGCCGCCAAGAAGGTCGAGGTCCCCTTCCCGTTCGACCCGGGCATGCAAGGCGTTCGCGCGCTGAGGCTGTATCTGCCGGAACCATCGCTGCAAGACAACCGTGACGACTTGACCCGGCTCCAGGCCGGTCTGGCGACTGCCGGCTACCCGCGTGTCGAGGTCCCGCTCAGCCTGGCTCGCCGGCTAGGAGCGGAGATGCGTGAGGCCGAGTGGAGCCCGTGGGTGGTCCTGGATGAGGGCACCCGCCCGGACGGCTCGGCCCGGCTGATCGACGTGCAGAGGGACCCGATCGAGCCGCTAGCACTGGCGCTCGACATAGGCACAACGACCGTCAGCGTCTTCCTGGTCGACCTGGCTAATGGTGAGGTACTCGGGTCGGCGGCGGAGTACAACGGCCAGATCGCCTGCGGCGAAGACGTGATCTCGCGCATCATCTATGCCAGCAAGGAAGGCGGCCTGGCCGACCTGAGCGCCCGCGTGCGCCAGACAATCGCCGACCTGCTTCAGAGGCTCGAAAAGCGGACGGGCATCGCCCCCAACAAGATTCACAAGGTGACCGTGGCCGGCAACACGACCATGGTTCATCTGTTCCTGGGGATCCCGGCCGCCTCCATCCGGCTGACCCCGTACATCCCAGCCGTCAATCAGCCGGCGGCCTACCTGGCGGGCGAAATCGGTCTGGAGGTCAACCCCCTGGCGTCGGTCGACTGCTTGCCGGGTGTAGCCTCGTACGTCGGCGCCGACATCACCGCCGGCGTGCTGGCATGCGGCCTGTCGGAGAGCGAGCTGCTGACACTGTTCATCGACGTGGGCACGAACGGCGAGATGGTCCTGGGGACACGCGATTGGATGGTCACCTGCGCCTGCTCGGCCGGGCCGGCTTTCGAAGGCGCCGGCGTGGTGCATGGGATGCGCGCCACGGAGGGCGCCATCGAGGAAGTCTGGGTCAACTCGACGACGTTCGAGCCCACCTATCGCGTCATCGGCGGGGTTGCGCCGCGGGGCATCTGCGGCTCGGGGCTCATCTCACTTCTGGCCGAGCTGTTCGTCACGGGCGTCGTCGACCGGGGCGGCAACTTCAAGCTCGATTTGGGTTCCGATAGGCTGCGCGTTGGACCACACGGCCCTGAGTATGTCATTGCCTGGGCCGACGAGTCTGCCAGCAGCCGCGAAATCGCCATCACAAAAGTCGACGTCGACAACCTGCTGCGGGCCAAAGCCGCCATCTACGCCGGGTTCAGCGTGCTGGCCAGCAGCGTCGGCGTCGACCTGGCCGATGTGCAGCAGGTCCTGGTCGGCGGCTCGTTCGGTAAGTACATCAATGTCGAGAAGGCCGTGCAGATCGGCCTGCTCCCGGACCTGCCCTGGGATCGTTTCAAGTTCCTGGGCAACACGGCCGTCTTGGGAACGTACCGCGCCTTGCTGTCACGTGAGCAGCGCCAGCGCGTTCGCGAGATCGCACAGCAGATGACCTACATCGAGCTGTCGGCCGACAACACCTTCTACGACGCTTTCACGGCAGCGCTGTTCCTGCCGCATACGGAGATCAGCCGGTTCCCGAGCGTGGCGGAGGTTTGGGAACGGGAGGCCAGCACCTCGGGCAGCGGAGCTTCTACATGAGTCTCACCGGGCTGCACGTCTTGCTCACCTATCGGTGCACGTTCCGCTGCGAGCACTGTTTCGTATGGGGCTCCCCGGACCAGACGGGCGTCTTCACGTTGGCGCGCCTGCATGAGGCACTCGACCAGGCACAGGCCGTGGGCACTATCGAATGGATCTACTTCGAGGGCGGCGAACCGTTCCTGTACCACCCGATCCTGGTTGAAGGTGTCCGCGCCGCGGCGGCCCGCGGCTTCCGGGTGGGCGCCGTGACCAACGGCTACTGGGCGACCACGCCCGAGGACGCCGGCGCCTGGCTGTCGCCCCTGGCCGGGCGCCTGGCGTCGTTGTCCGTCTCTACCGACGAGCTGCACTCCAACGAGCGCATCAGCCCCGAGGCGCGCAACGCACGACAGGCTTGCGAACGTTTGGGCATCGCGGCCGATTGGATCGTGTGCGACATGCCGGCGGGCGGCGAGGCGGATGGGCGGCACGGGGAGCCGGTGGAGGGTGGACCGATCATGTATCGCGGCCGGGCAACCGCGACCTTAGCGGGCCAAGCGCCCCAGCATCGTTGGGACACCTTCGATACGTGTCCCCATGAGCAACTCAACGATCCCGGTCGCGTGCACCTGGACCCCTTGGGCAACCTGCATCTGTGCCAGGGACTGGTATTGGGCAACCTGTTCGAGCGCCCGCTTGTGGAGATTCTCAACGGCTACCGGCCGGACGAGCACCCGATGGTCGGACCGCTGCTGCGCGGCGGGCCCGCCGAGCTGGCGCGTCGCTACGACGTCCCGCACGCCGAAGCGTATGCCGACGCCTGTCACCTGTGTTTCACTCTCCGCCAAGCGCTGCGGCCACAGTTCGGTGCGGCGCTCGGCCCGGATCAGATGTATGCAGAGGCCGGATCATGAAGCCCCCGGCCGATCGCGTGCTGGACTGGCTGCTCGAGAAGAGCGATCCCGGCGTGCGCTACTTCACGCTGCGCGATTTGCTCGGCGCCCCGGCGGATGATGCCGACGCGGTGGCCGCACGTCGCGCGACAGTGCGGGCATCGCCGGTCAAGGAAATCCTTCTGGCGCAGGACACTGACGGCTGGTGGTGCAAACCAGGGCCCGGGTACTCGCCGAAATACCAGGGCACGGTGTGGAGCGTCATCTTCCTCGGCCAGTTCGGCGCAGATGGGTCGAACCGGCAGGTTCGCAAGGCGGCCGAGTATGTGCTGGATCACACTCGGGCACCCGAGCCCTTTGGCGGGTTCTCGGCCAACGGCACTCCGGCTGCGATGATCCATTGCCTCCAAGGCAACCTGTGCACCTCCTTGCTTGAGCTCGGATGGGGCGAGGACCTGCGGTTGCGGCAGGCGCTGGACTGGCTGGCGCGCAGCATCGTTGGCGAGCGTATCGAGCCCGCTGTTGCTTTGGGACAACGCACCCCGAAGGCGGGACCCCGGGATCTCCCGCGCTTCTACCGATCGGGCAACTCCGGCCCCGGGTTCCTGTGCTCGGCCAACAATCACCGCGCCTGCGCCTGGGGCGCCATCCCTGCCATGGACGCGCTCAGCCGGGTTCCGCCGCGCGAGCGGACGAAGGTGGTGCGCAGGGCCATCGACGCCGGCGTCGAGTTCTTACTCGGAGTCGATCCGGCGCTGGCCGCCTACCCGACGCCCTACGCGGGCAAGCCCAACGGAAGCTGGTTCCGATTCGGATATCCCTTGGGCTACGTG
>JBGOYQ010000051.1:0-7354 GCA_041479735.1 Anaerolineae bacterium
ATGTTGACGAGCGGCGGCCGGCCCAAGGCGCGTCGTGCATGAGCCCGACCGCGCCCTCTGCACGGCCAGCCGTAGGCTGCGCCTATCAATCGGCTTTCGGCCGCCCGGTGGATGGCGCGCTCTTGCTGGCCAGGCCAGCACACCGACCGGCAAGGATGCGGGCTGCCGGTCGGTCCGGAAGCGGAGCGTGAGGCAGCGCGCGTGCTGACGATCTTCGTGGTCTCGGATGCAACCGGCGAGACGGCCGACCGCGTCGCCCGCGCCGCGCTCGTCCAGTTCCCCCAGGCGGAGGTAACCATCATCCGCCGCGGGCAGGTGCGTACCGGGGCGCACCTTCGGGCGGTCGTCGACGAGGCCGCCGCCGGTGAGTCACTGATTATCCACACGCTCGTTTCCGACGAGCTGCGCGGCACGATGCTGGCCGAGGCCCGGCGCCATGGGGTCGACGCTCTGGACTTAATGGGACCGTTGCTCGATCGGTTGACGTATCATCTTCAGACGTCGCCGCAGGAGAAGCCCGGCCTTTATGAGCAGCTGGCCGAGGTGCGTTCGCGCGAGATCGAAGCAGTCGAGTTCGCCTTTCGCCATGACGACGGACAGCATCCGGAGGGCCTGGCGCGAGCCGAGGTGGTGCTGGTTGGCCCGTCACGCACGATGAAAACGCCGACCACCTTGTTCCTGGCCTACCGGGGCTGGTTTGTCGCCAACGTCCCATTGGTGCCGGGGACGCTCGTACCGCCTGCGCTGACCCGGCTCCCCGCGAGCCTGGTCTTCTGCCTGACCATGAGCGCCAGCCGCCTCGTTGAACTTCGTCGCGCGCGGGCAACCTATTTGGGGATCCCCAACGAGCCGTATGCCTCACTGTCGTCGGTCAGGGAGGAATTGCGCCTGTGTCAGGCCGTTCGGTCGCAGCACGGCTGGCGCGGTGTGGATGTGACCGGCAAGTCGGTGGAGGAGGTCGCACGCGAGATCATGCTCTTGATGCCGGGGGCGGGACCGAGTCAGATGGGGGAGGCGTGAACCTGGGCACCGCGATGGCGGGAGGCAAGTCTGCATGGGCCATTGGGCTGGATGGATGAGCGAGGCCGGAGGATCGGAGATGGGAGAGGTTCGCGATGTCAACCAACACTGACCAAGAGGCGCTGAGGCAGGGCTTTCGCGTCCTCAACTGGTTCATGGTTGGCCTGTGGAGGCTCGGATTGGGATCGTGGGTGAATTCCTGGCCGAGCGTAGGCGGACGGATCCTCGTCCTGGTGCATCGCGGCCGAAAGACCGGGGCGACCCGGCTCACGCCGGTCAACTACGCCATGGTCGGCGGGGACCTGTTCTGTGTCGCCGGGTTCGGAAACCGGGCGGATTGGTACCAGAACATCATGGCCCATCCGCAGATCGAGTTGTGGCTGCCTAACGGCTGGTGGCAGGCGGTGGCCGCGGACGTCTCGGACAGCCCGGGGCGCCTGCCCGCTGTGCGCCAGGTCATCATTGCCAGCGGATTCGCCGGGAGGCTGGCGGGTCTCGATGCCCTGCGCATGACCGACGAAGCACTGCGGGATGCCACAGCGCCCTACCGCCTGGTTCGCCTTCGATTGACCGGTGAGCGGACTGGCGGCGGCGGGCCGGGGAGCCTTGCCTGGGTGTGGCCTGCGGCCACCTTCGCCCTACTCATCGTGCTCGGGCTGCGCCGGAGAACCAGGCGCCCCCGGTGATCGCCATGGGTCCAATTGGAGCTAGGAGATGGCGGACATGAAGAGCTATCGCAAGGAGCTGTGGTTCCACGTCCCCGGGCGCCGCGCATTCATTAATATCACACCGCAAGTGGAGGCGAGCCTGGAGGAGAGCGGCATCCGGGAAGGTATGGTCCTGGTGAACGCCATGCACATCACCGCCTCGGTCTTCATCAACGATGACGAGAGCGGGCTGCACCACGACTATGAGGCCTGGTTGGAAGGCCTCGCGCCGCACGCTCCCGTGGATCACTACGAGCACAACCGCACCGGTGAGGATAATGCCGACGCCCACCTCAAGCGGCAAGTGATGGGCCGGGAGGTCGTCGTGGCGGTCACGGACGGACGCCTGGACTTCGGACCGTGGGAGCAGATCTTCTATGGGGAATTCGATGGGGGAAGACGCAAGCGGGTGCTGATCAAGATCATCGGCGAGTAGCGCCTGCGCCGGCCGGTCTGGCCCGGCTCAATCGCAGGCGCGCTGGACGGACATAAGGGCATCCATCGGGCAGGGCGCCGTAGAGGCGCCCTGCCCGATGCGTTTGGAAACCCCCCTCCACGAATGACGTCTACGGGGTCAAGGTCAGGTGGTCGCCAGCGGCGGCCTGGATCTGGCTCTCGCCCCACAACATCGGCCGGTAGTCGATGCTTCGCCACGTGTCGGCCATGTCGATGTAGTTCGGGTGGAAAGCGTGGCCGGATTCCCCCGTAGTAGTTATCATCACCGAGTTTTCCAGATTGGCGAGGTCGACGATCATGCGTTCCGACGGCAGCGTTTGAACCTCGTAACCCTTCTCGTAGTCCCAGGCAGTGGCGTTGACAATGGCCGGGCCGCCAGCCACCTCAAACGGGCCGCGGTTGAACAAGGCCTCGATCGGCGCGATGCCCGATTCGCCCAGCGTCTGGTTGCGGAAGGTGGCCGTGTGCATGGCGCCCCAGCGCCACTTGGTGGCGTCTTTTCCGTAGGTCGACTCCATCTCCGTCACAGCGTCGGCAAACGCCAGCCGAAGGGTGTCATCGCGTTTCTCGATCGAGGCGGTCGAGGGGTCATCCCACCATGGGCTATCAGGCTGCGTGACGAGTTGGCTGACGATGACGAAGGCGCGATCCTGTTTGGGGCGATGATCGGCCGGAAGGCGGCTGAAAAGCCTGAGCGCCAGGTGGCGCCAGAAGCTGTTGAACAGCGCCGCCGGCGACGAATCGATTCCGTTCTGGAAGTCCCAGCCGTCGAGCAGCCGGAGGCGATCGGCCAGATTCGAATCGGAGAAGGAGATCGCCTTCAGCGCCGGCACGAGCACAGGGGCAAGGCCGTTGAAGTTGTCGCCGTGGATCGCCTGAATATCTTGGATCGAAAGCTTCGGCCGGGCCTGGATCATCTGCACGATGCGCGCCGCGCGGAAACCGGCGTCCCACTCCTTGCTGATCAGGTAGGGATAGTCCTTGCCGACCACGGCATTGTTAGCCGTAGCGATGAAACCCTGCTCGGGGTTGTAGGTCGAGGGCAACTGGTCGAATGGGATATAGCCTTTCCATTCGTAATCGTCCGTCCAGCCTGGAACCGGTAGCTGGCCGTCCCCCGATGCCCGAATGGGAACGTTGCCTGGCATCTGGTACCCAATATTGCCGTGGGTATCGGCGAAGACAAAGTTCTGGGACGGCACCGTCCAATCGCGCAACGCCCCGCGGAACTCATCCCAGTTCCTGGCCAGGTCGACCGCGATGACGGCTCGGAAAATGCCTCCAGGTTCGAGGGCGGTCCAGCGCAGGCTTACGGCAAAGGGAGTCGGCAACGAGACCCCGCCGTCCTTCGCAAGGCCGGACAGATCTTTGTTGACATCCGACAGGACCGGACCGTGCCGGGTGTAGCGGATGGTCATCGGCAGGGTCTTACCTCCGGCGATGCGGATGGTCTCGTTGACCAGCTGCATGTCGACCCACTTGCCATTCACCTCATACTGGTTCGGGTTCTGCGGGTTGATCTTCTCGATGTAAAGGTCTTGCACGTCGGGCCCGGTATTGGTCACCCCCCACGCGATGGCATCGTTATGACCAACGATGACTCCGGGCGCGCCGGCGAAGGAGAATCCGGTGACGTTGACCCGGCACGCGTCGCTCACCGGTCGGCAGTGCAGCCCGACCTCATACCAGATGGACGGCATCTGGATGCCCAGGTGCATGTCGTCGGCCAACAAGGGCATGCCCGTTGTCGTCCGGCTGCCGACGACGACCCAGTCGTTCGAGCCCAGGCCCTCCATTCCGCCGCCGGTCAGCGCATTCACCTGCTGGACCGAGCGGAAGAGCGGCTCGAGGTCCGGCAGACTGCCGGCGTACATTGTCGCGGCTGAGGCAGCGGTGCCGGTCCCGGGGACGATGATGGGGTGATCCGCCGGGTAAGGAGGGTACAGCGCCGCCACCTGATCGGGCGCGAGCGTCTTGAGCAGGATGGCGCGGTCGATCTCCGAGTCCATGTTGCCGCCCAGGTCATAGGCCATGACCTTGGCCCAGGTCAACGTGTTGATCGGCGTCCAGGGCTCTGGCCGGTAGTCGGGAGAGAGTAGCCCGAGGATAGCGTACTCCAGCGACAGCCCGGCACCCTGGCGCTGGGCCAGGTAGGCATTGACCCCGGCGGCATAGGCCTCGAGGATGCTGCGGGTAGAGGGATCTGCCCCGGCCCATTCCTGTGTGGCGACGCGCGCCCAGCCCATCGTCCGTAGGAACTGGTCCTTCTGAACCTGGCCCTCGCCAAACATCTCCGCCAAGCGGCCAGATCCAATGTGGCGCCAGAAGTCCATCTGCCAGAATCGGTCCTGGGCATGGACGAAGCCTTGGGCCATGAACAGGTCGTGCTCGGTCTGGGCGTAGATCTGGGGGACCCCCAGGCCGTCACGGTAGACCTCGACCGGATGTTCTAGTCCGGGCATGCGCAGGCTACCGGTGGCTTGGGGGAACGAGCGCCGGACGGTTACGATCCCGAGGAGCGTGAGGATCAATGCCAGGATGATCAGGATGACGAGGACGACGAGCAGTGGACGACGGAATCGGACCGCCATGGTCCCCTCCTTTGGCAAGAACGGGTACCCCACCTTGTAGCATGCAATGCGGCCATTGTCCAGTAAGGCGGCGGTCTGGAGCGGCTGCGGTATAATGGCTGTGGCCCGCGTGTAGCGGGCCTCCATTCCCCCTGATCCGACGCTAAGCGCACCGAGATCGCATGGATATTGGCACCGTTCGCCAAGTCGATATTGACGAGCAGATGCGAGGCGCGTACCTCGATTACGCCATGAGCGTGATCGTGGCGCGTGCCCTGCCGGACGCCCGCGATGGCTTGAAGCCCGTCCATCGCCGCATCCTGTACGCCATGCACGATATGGGGATGCGCGCCAACTCCTCCTACCGCAAGTCGGCTCGTATCGTCGGCGAGGTCCTGGGCAAGTATCATCCCCACGGCGACGCCGCCGTGTACGACGCGATGGCGCGCATGGCGCAGGACTTCTCGATGCGCTACATGCTCGTCGACGGCCAAGGCAACTTCGGCTCGATCGATGGGGACGCGCCGGCCGCCATGCGCTACACGGAGGCCCGGCTCGCTCGCACGGCCGAGGATCTGCTGGCCGACATCGACCGCAACACCGTCGACTTCATCGACAACTTCGACGGCTCGCTGCAAGAGCCGGTTGTGCTGCCCGCCCGATTACCCAACTTGCTCCTGAACGGTGCCACGGGCATTGCCGTCGGCATGGCGACCAATATCCCGCCGCACAACCTGGTCGAGCTATCCAACGCTATCAACTTCATGGTCGACGAATATGACCGGCTGGACGAGGTCAGCGTCGACGAGTTGATGCGGTTCATCCCAGGACCAGATTTTCCGACCGGCGGGCTGATCGTCGGGGTCGAGGGGATCAAGCAGGCGTACAGCACCGGCAAGGGCCGCATCGTCATGCGGGCGGTCGCCCACATCGAGGAGATGAGCGGCTCCCGGCATCGCATCGCCATCACCGAGATCCCCTACCAGGTCAACAAGACCAGCCTGATCGAGCGCATCGCCGAACTGGCCCGCGAAGGCCGCCTGGACGACGTCTCCGACCTGCGCGACGAATCCGACCGCCGCGGGCTGAGCATCATCGTCGAGCTCAAGCGCGGCGCGCAACCCAAGAAGGTCCTCAACCAGCTGTTCAAGTACACGGCCCTCCAATCGACCTTCGGCGTCCAACTCCTGGCGCTGGTCGGCGGGGAACCGCGGCTGTTGTCCCTCAAGCGCGCCCTGCAGATCTTCATCGAGCATCGGCGCGAGGTGATCGCCAGGCGCACGCTCTTCGAGCTCGACAAGGCCCGCGCCCGGGCGCATATCTTGGACGGACTGCTCGTCGCCCTGGCCAACCTAGACGCCGTCATCAAGACCATCCGGGAATCGCGCGACGCGGACGTCGCCAAAGAACGTTTGATGTCGCGCTTCAAGCTGTCGGAGCTGCAGGCACAGGCCATCCTCGAAATGCAGCTGCGCCGCCTGGCGGCGCTGGAGCGCGAGAAGATCCAGGAAGAGCATCGGCAGGTGGTCGAGCGCATCGCCTTCCTAGAGGACCTGCTTGCCAACCCGCACAAGATCCTGGAAGTCATCAAGACCGAGCTGGGAGAGGAGGTCGAGCGCTTCGGAGACCCGCGCCGCACGCGTATCGCGGCCGACGCCAGCGAGGAGTTCAGCGAGGCCGACCTTGTCCCGGACGAGGCGGTGCTGATCAGCATCACCGATCGCGGCTACGTTAAGCGGGTGGCGGCCAAGGCGTTCAAGCGGCAGGGGCGGGGCGGCCGGGGCGTGACGGGCGTCTCGATGCGCGGTGAGGACGAGGTCACCATGCTCTTCCCGGCCCGGACGCTGGACACGGTTTTGTTCTTCACCGACCGGGGCAAGGTGTACTCGGAGAAGGCCTACCAGATCCCGGACGCCGACCGGACCGGCCGCGGCATCCCCATGGTCAACATCTTGTCGATCGCCCCGGACGAGACCGTCACGGCGGCCGTCACGGTCACCGATTTCGCCGCCGCCAGCTACTGCACCATGGCCACGCGCAAAGGCAAGATCAAACGCGTGGCGCTCTCGGAGTTCGCCTCGGTCCGGCCCTCCGGCCTGATCGCCATCGGCCTGGAGGAGAACGACGTCTTGGGCTGGGTGGCGCTGACCTCCGGCTACGACGACATCATCCTGGTCACACGCAATGGGTACGCCGTCCGCTACCACGAGCAGAAGGTCCGGCCGATGGGCCGGCCGGCGGCCGGCGTACGGGCGGTGGCGCTGCGGTCCGGCGATCAAGTGGCCGGCATGGACGTGGTCGACCCGACGGGCGATCTGCTGGTCGTGACTGCGGCCGGCTTCGGTAAGCGCACGCCGGTGTCCGAGTACCCGGTCAAAGGGCGCGGCACGGCGGGCGTACTGACGCTGGCCAAGGACAAGCTGGTTGTGACCGGGCCGATCGTCGACGCCATGGTCGTGCAGGTGGAAGACGACCTGACGATCATCTCGAGCGGCGGGATCCTGCTGCGGACGAAGATCAAACAGGTCAAACGCGCCGGGCGCCCGACGATGGGCGTGCACGTGATCGACCTGCGCGAGGGCGAGGTCGTCGCCTCGGTGG
>JBGOYQ010000052.1:0-7344 GCA_041479735.1 Anaerolineae bacterium
CCCGCCACAGATCTCCATCAACACCCAGGGCCGGGTGACCGTCGTACGAATTTCGTCGACGACGCCGCGGACGAGCGCCGCGTCCCGGTACTCCTCGACGTATTTCATGCCGCCCCGATTTCGGGGCCGGGCTCGGCGCCGAGGTCAGCAACCTGCCGGATGGTCTCGAGCGTGGCGAACGCCTCCGCCTCGCTCAGCATGTTGATGGCGAAGCCCACGTGCACAATGGCGTAGTCGCCAACATTGGCCTCGGGGACGAAGGTCAAGCAGGCTTCCCGGATCGCCCCGCCGAAGTCCAGCCGGCCCATCCGCAGGCCGTCGGTCTCATGTATCTCAAGGATCTTGCCCGGAATCGCCAGACACATCGAAACACCTCACCGCATGAGCTCGTACATCGGACGGCCTTCCAACTGCTCCGCCGCCACGGCCGCCTGCCCCAGCGCCAGCCCTCCGTCGTTCGCCGGCACCTGCCGATGCAGGAGAACCGTGAAGCCGGCGGCACGCAACCCCTCGACCGCCCACTCGAGCAGGGTCATGTTCTGCCAGACGCCTCCGCTCAACGCCACCTCGTTCAAGCCGGTCTGACCATGAAGGTGAGCACATACCCGCAGAACCATCTCAACCACGCCTCGATGGAACTGCGCCGCGATCGTCCCCGCTGCGACCCCATGCCTGAGGTCATCCACGACCTGTCGGATCACAGGCGAAGGGTCGATCTCCACCCCCTCGACGGCAAACGCGTAGGCCCCCTCAGCATGCCGATCGACGATTGCTTCCAGCTCGACCGCCGCCTGGGCTTCGTAATTGACTTCTTGGCGGACACCACACAACGCCGAAACGGCGTCGAACAGCCGGCCCATGCTGGTCGTCTGAGGCGCGTTGAGCCTGGGATCGCGGCCGCGCTCCCCGATCATGCTCCTCACGATGCGGCGGGCTTCGGCCGTAGAGCGCCGGACGGGTGGCAGATCGTCTTCCCAAGCCACACCGGCGCGCTCCAGCCAGGCCAGCGCCAGCCGCCACGGCTCGCGCACGGCGGCCTCGCCGCCTGGCATCGGGATCGATGCCAGGTGCGCGGCGCGCCGGTACCCGGCGTAGTCCGCCACCAGGAACTCGCCTCCCCAGATGAGCCCGTCGTCGCCGTAACCGGTCCCATCGAAAGCGACCCCGATCACCGGGCGATCACCGGGATGGCCGTTGTCCACCATGCACGCGGCTATATGAGCATGGTGGTGCTGAACGCCGACCGCCGCTAGGCCCTCGTCTTGCGAGCGCTGTAGGGCGTAGCGCGTCGCCATGTAGTCCGGATGGCGGTCGTACGCCAGCGCCGCCGGCCGGACCCGGAAGAGCCGCTCGAAATGACTCACCCCGTCCTCGAAGGATCGGTACGTCTCAAAGTTGTGCATGTCGCCGATGTGATGGCTCAGGAACGCATACGCATCCCGGGCGACGCAGAAGGCATTCTTGAGCTCCCCACCGACGGCCAGGATCGTTGGGACCGACCGTGGCAGCCCGACGGGGAACGGCGCGTAGCCGCGCGAGCGCCGCAGCGGGTAGGTCTGACCGGCGAAGACGCGCAGGACGGAGTCGTCGCAGCGCGTGCGGATGCCGCGATCGTGCATCAAGAACGCGTCAGCCAGGCCCGCCAGACGGGCACGAGCGTCGTCGTCCTCCGTGGCAATCGGCTCCTCACTCAAGTTGCCGCTCGTCATCACGAGCGCAGGCGGGAAGTCGGAGGCGGGCTCGAGCAGCAGGTAGTGAAGAGGCGTGTAGGGAAGCATGACGCCCAGGTGATGCTGGCCGGGCGCGACCGATTCGACGATGGTCGACCCGCTTCGTCGCTCGAGCAACACGATCGGGCGCTCGCGCGACTCGAGCAGCCGGCGCTCGTCCGGGCCGACGCGGCAGTGAGCCTCGACCGCCGCCAGATCGGGCAACATCAGCCCGAACGGCTTGTCTACGCGCAGCTTACGGCGCCGCAGCTCTTCGACCGCCCGAGGTGAGGTCGCGTCGCAGGCCAAGTGGAAGCCGCCCAACCCTTTAATCGCGACGACCTTGCCCTCGCGCAACAGTCGGCGCGCCGTCTGCAGCGCGTCCTCGTCCTGGCCGATCCGGTCGCCGCCGACTTCCAGCCACAGCCGGGGGCCACAGGCCGGGCACGCCACCGGCTGCGCGTGGAAACGCCGGTCGCGAGGATCTTCATACTCGGCGGCGCACGCCGGGCACAGCTTGAAACCAGCCATGGTCGTGTTCGGCCGGTCGTAGGGGATGTCGGCGATGATGGTAAACCGCGGGCCGCAGTTCGTACAGTTGATGAAGGGATACCGGTAGCGGCGATCGTGGGGATCGAAGAGCTCACGCAGGCAATCCGGGCAGATGGCCATATCGGGTGAGATGGGCTGATAAGCCTCCGGGCGATCGATCGAAGCCAGGATCTCGAAGGCAGTGTAGCCGTCAGGATCCCGAGGCTCGTCCTCGATGGCGTCGATGCGGGCCAGGGGTGGCGCTTGAGCTTGCAGACCCTTGCGAAAGGCTTCGACCGTCGCCGGCAAACCTTCGACGGCGATCTCGACGCCGGCCGACGTGTTCCGCACCCAGCCGGCCAGACCGAGATCGGTCGCTAACCCATAGACGAAGGGGCGGAACCCGACGCCCTGGACGACGCCGCGGACACGCAGCAGGCGCCCGGATCGATCGCTCATGCCCGAGCGTCCGGTGGCGAACCCGCACCCGCCCGCCGCGCTCGGTGAGCCCGCGCCTGCTGGACCACCCACTCGATCCAGGGCTCGAGCCCATCGCCGGTTCGACAGGAGAGCGCGAAGGTGACCACACCCGGATTGAGACTCTCCACGCCGCGACGGAAGTACTCCATGTCGAACCGCACGTACGGCAGCAGGTCGATCTTGTTGATCACGAGCGCGTCCACGCCTCGGTACATGCCTGGGTACTTGTAGGGCTTGTCGTCCCCCTCGGGGATCGAGGCGATTAATACGCTGGCATGGGTCCCCAACCGGAAACTGGCTGGGCAAACAAGATTGCCGACGTTCTCGACGATGAGCAGGTCGACCGAGGCCAGGTCAAGCTGAGCCAAGGCGCCCTGCAGCATGACTGCGTCGAGGTGGCACTCCCCGCCGGTATTGATCTGAATCGCTTGGGCCCCAGCCGCCGCTGCCCTGTCGGCATCGAGGCTGGTGGCGATGTCGCCGTCGATGACTGCCAGTCGCAGCTTGCCCGACAAGGCGCGCACGCTGCGCTCGATCAACGAAGTCTTACCGGCGCCGGGTGAGGCCATGAGATTGAGGCTGAACAGCGCGGCCGAGTCGAGGCAGGCGCGGTTCTCATCGGCCAGCCGATCGTTGGCGCTCAGGATCCTCTCGACCACCTCAATCCGTTCGGGCATGCTTACCCCCTGGCGACCCCACTCGGCTGGGCCGGCTCAGTCTCCACATCGATGGCCTCGAGCATGAATTCCTCACCGGCGATGACCCGCACAGCTAGGCTGCGGCACTCCGGGCAAGCCAGCTCGGTCTCCGACGGTGCATAGCTCGCCCCGCAGTCTTGACAACGCATCTGGGTCGGTATGCGCCGGAAGTGCAGGCGGGCGCCCTCGGCTGGCGTGCCTTGGCTGACCATGTCCCAATAGAAGGAGACCGAGTCGTCGATGATGGACGACAACTGGCCGATGACCAGGTACAGGTCGGTGACGCGCTGCGCCCCGGCCGACTGCGCGTGGCGCACGGCGATCTCGAGCAGGCTTTGCGTGACCGAAAGTTCGTGCATGGTTCCGCCGACAGCCTCAAGCATACCAGCCCGATGGGGAGCCCTACAGTTAGTTAAGTCACATGATTGCCACGAATTCAGTCCGGTTTGACCGGGAACCGGCCTGCGGGAAGAATGAAGTTTTAGGGGCGTAGCGGCTGTTGTGAAGTAGCGGCCGGGGCGAGCCGAGGGTCCGAATGGGGCGGCGATGCGTCTGGCGCCGGCTAGCGATCCGTCTTGGCGGGCTCCGGAGCGGGGCTGGCCAGGGCCGGCCTTCCCTTGTCCCGGTACAAGGCCATGTCGGCCTCGTGGAACAAGGCGTCGGAAGATACTCCGGGCCTGAAGACGGCGATCCCGGCGCTGATTGACAGGCGTTGGCCGCGAACGTCGCGAGCGTTGACGCTACTCTTGATCTTGCGCTCCACGGCCGCGGCTCCCGCCGCATCGGTTTCCGGCAGGACCAAGGCGAATTCATCGCCGCCGAACCTGGCCAGGATGTCGACCCTACGGACCTGGTGGAGGATCAAGTGCGCCAAGGATCGCAGGGCGTCATCTCCCACCAGGTGGCCGTGCGTGTCGTTGAGTTGCTTGAATCCATCCAGATCGAAGAGCAGGATGGAGAATGGATGTCCGTAGCGCTCGGCACGATAGATCTCTCGCTCCAGGGCTTCGGATAGATAGCGCCGATTGTAGACCCCGGTCAAGTCGTCCGTTACCGCCAGTCGCTGTGTGGAGAGCCTTAGACGGATATTCTCCCGGAGCACGACGTACTGCCGCAACAGGACCAATGCCACCAACACCAGCGCGCCTTGCACAGTCCCACGCACGTACATAGCCGGGGCTAGAGAGGTGAAAATGGTCACCAGCATGAGCAGGCCTAGGCCAAGAGCAGTCGCCACGTAGGGCAACCAGACGCGCAAGAGCTGGATCGGCCGTGCCCGCGCCATCGGGCGCGCAGGCAGGTCCCCGACCGTGGCCAGCTGCCGGAACAGGGCTACCAGCACGCACGCGCTGGACGCCATCCATAGGATGTTTAGGTGCGGCATCGAGTAAGGGATCTTGAAGTTCTCGTAGTACGCGAACAGCCCGTCCGGGATCGTCATCAAGAATATGCCTAGGGCGAGAAAGAACATCACCCCCCGCTGGACCCACTCCACGTCTCGCATAATCAAGGCCACGACCCCGGCCATGATGAACAGGTCCCCAACGGGATAGGCTATGCTGATAATGGACGCCCAGTCTGTCTGGCCGGGCACCCAGCGCGGGGCTACCAGGAAGAACCAGGTCAGCATGGCGGACGCGCTCAAGACGATCGCCAGGTCCAACCACATGACGGTGCTGCCTTCGCGATCGGTTGGCGCGAAGGGCAAGGACAGGATGCCTAACAGGAGCAACGGGTAGTAGAGCAGGTAGAACAAATCGGCGGCCGATGGGAAGGGGCTAAGGTGAAGGACGCTCTCGTACTCGAACCAGATCACTTCGCCGATTGCGTACGACAAGTAGGCCAGTCCGATCAAGATCCAGCTGCGCTTCAGCCTCCGATCGGCGTTGGTCCGGGTCGCGAGCCAAAGGCCGAACCCCAGAACGGACAGGTCCAAGAGGATGAGCAACAGGCTGGATAGGACCTGCTCGACAGTCGGGTCGAACGGGGTGGCCAGAACCCAGATGGCATAGGCGGCGACCAAGACCGTCGCAGCCGCGGCCGCAACTCCGGCTGGCGAGCGCCAAGCCCTAAACCAGATGGCCCCTCCGGTTAGCATGGCCCGAGTGTATGCCAGAAGACAAGCCGGACCAAATAGGCCGATGGTCGACGCTCGGCTGCCGGCTCCCCTGCTCCCCTCGGCGTGGGCAATCGGTCCGCCGCGGTACCGGGGTTGACAAGCCACGGGGCGCCTGAAGGCGCCCCAGTCACACGCAACCCGTCAAACTCCGGTCTCGCCCACCGCTCAGTGGTCTGCGTGCTCCGACTCGGCGAAGACCTTCGAAACCTCGTCCCCAGGGAGCGGATTCGGCAGGCGCATGGCCCGCACGACCAGATCGGCCATGGCGCTGACGCGGATATCGAGGTCATAGTGCGCGTTCAGGTCGCCGATCTGCAGCCGGCAGTTCTCGCAAGCCGCCACGACGGTGCACCGCGTCGACCACCATAAGGCGACCAAGATGCCGCTCTACAGCCTAATGCTCCTCGAGCAGGCCGGGTTGCAGGAAGTGACGCTGCCGTGCGCGGCGTGCTTCAATCGCTTCCGCGCGGCGACACGCGACCTGCGGCTGGATCCTAAGTTGAAGGAGACGCTCGAGCACGAGCTCGGCGCCACCTATCATGACAGCGTCACCATTCTGTCGCTGCTCGAGCTCATTGTCGAGCGCATCGGGCTGGAAGAGGTCGGCCGGCGGGTCCAACGGCCGCTCGAGGGGTTGAAGGTGGCGTGCTACTACGGCTGCCTGCTCACCCGCCCTCCGGCGGTCACCGGATCGACGGAGGCCGAGTACCCGATGGTGATGGACCGGCTGATGCGCGCCCTGGGGGCGACGCCGGTCGATTGGGATCGCAAGGTGGCCTGCTGCGGCGCCTCGCTGTCCCTGCCGCAAACCGAGATCGTCTTCAAGCTGAGCGGCGATATCCTGGCCAACGCCCGGGCGCGGGGCGCCGACGTGGTAGCCGTCGCCTGCCCGCTGTGCCACTTGAACCTCGACGGTCGCCAGACCCAAATGCCCGGCACCGAGCGCATGCCGGCCTTGTACTTCACCCAGCTGATGGCGGTGGCCTTAGGCATGCCGGATAAGGCCGCCCTCCGCCGCAACATGATCGACCCCCGGCCGGTGCTCTCGGGCCACGGTTTGCTCTAGTGTCGATGCCGGCTTCCGATGTCGCGCTAGGGACACCGGAAGTCGGTCGGGCCATTGCCTCCCAACGATGCAGACGCGCGGCACCCTGCCCCATGTGATCCTGTCGGCTTGCGGCGAAGACGTCCGCCTGTGCACCTCTTGCTGGCAATGCGAGGACAGCACGACACCCGAGATGGATCTCACGCTGGGTGAGCTCATGCAGGCCGTCGTCAGGGATGAAGACCGCGCCCTGACCAGCCGCACGCTCTGGGCCTGCGACCCGCTCCTCGACGGCGGGCTACGCTGCCAGCAGGGCATCGACTTGCCTGCTGTCATCCATGCCCTGCGCCAGGAGGCGGTACGCCGCGGTTTGGCCGGCGGGGACACACAGAGCTTCGCAGGGAAAAGCGCATGAAGATTGCGATCACCGGGAAGGGCGGCGTCGGCAAGACGACGCTCACCGGCCTGTTGGCGTACGCCTATGCCGACCTAGGCTTCAAGGTTCTGGCGATCGACGCCGACCCGTCGCCCTGCCTGGGGGAAGCCTTGGGATTCCCCGCCGAGCTGGTGGCCAATCTGACGCCGATCGCTAAGATGGACGAGTTGATCTACGAGCGCACTGGCGCTCAGCCTGGCACCGTCGGCGGCTACTTCAAGATCAACCCCAGGGTCGACGACATCCCCGACCGGTTTTCGGCCGAGCACCGCGGGATTCGCCTACTCGAGCTGGGCGCAGTCGAGATGGGAGGCGCCGGCTGCATC
>JBGOYQ010000053.1:0-7284 GCA_041479735.1 Anaerolineae bacterium
CCGGGGAATACTCGACCGGGTTGAAGTTGGGGGTCAGGCTGTAGTTGACGGGCTTGTCACCCGAGCAGCCGCCGGGAGGGGCGGAGCAGGTGATGCCCATGACGAGGACCTGCCGCATGCCGGCGATGCGCGTGCTGGAGAAGGCAACCCGCTTGCCGTCCGGCGACCAGGCCGGGTTAGTGTCGTCACCGGGGGCGGCCGTGACGTCGGTGATGCCCGTGCCGTCGGCGTTGATGCTCCACAGATCGAGGCCGAAGTCGTTGCCCAGGCTATCCTTGCCTCCCGGCGCGACATAGAGCATGCGCAGGCCGTCGGGCGACCAGCGTGGCTCGGTCTTATCCCCCGGCCCGAAGGTCACCTGGCGTGGATCGCTGCCGTCCGGATACATCGTCCAGATCTGCAGCGTTTGTCCATCTTCTCGGTTGCTGACAAAGGCGATGCGCCCGCCTCCACCGACCTGAGCAACCGCGGGAGGCGGGCTGGTCGGAACGGCGGAGGGCGTGAGGGCCGGAGCGAGCGTGGCCGCTTGAGTCGGGTTGGGCTGGATGGCGACGACGGGAAGAGGAGTCGCCGTCGTCGACCCGGCGGCGGGCGTCGAGCTGGCGGCGGGGGCGTTGGAGAAAAACAGGCGCCCCAGGCCGAAGGCCGCGCCGCCTCCGACCAGAAGCAGCAGCAATCCGCCGACAGCGACGATGGGTATCCATGGGAAGGCCCGCGTCTTGGCGACGGCCGGCGCCGGGGCGCGTATCGTGGCGGAACTAACCTTCCCGGTCGGCGCCGGGGCGCGTATCGTGGCGGCATTGAGCTTGCCGGCCAGCGCCAGGCGGAAGCTGTGGACGTCCGGGAAGCGAGATGCTTGCTCGATCGACAGAGCTCGTGATAGGGCTGCGTCGACATGTTCTGGGATGAGAGGGTTCAGGGCGCGCGCCGGCTTGAGGTCGACCTTGTCGAGCATGCGCTCGATGCTGTCGGTGGGCGACTTGCCGGTGAGAAGCGAGTACAGGGTAGCCGCAAGCGCATACTGATCGCTGCGGGCGTCGGTGCGGGCGCCGCCGTACTGCTCGGGCGGAGAGTACCCGGGTGTCAGGCCCCGGGCGCCGGTCGAGGTCTGAGCCTGGTCGAACACCTTGGCCAGGCCGAAGTCGACCAGTACGACCGTACCGTCGGGTTGAAGCTTGACGTTGGCGGGTTTGATGTCGCGGTGGATGATCGGTGGCTGCAGGGTGTGCAGATAGCCCAGCGCGTCGCACAGGCTGTCGGCCCAATCCAGCACCTCGGTCACCGAAGGAGGCTTCTGCAGGGCGCGTGCGTGCAGGTCGGTTCCCTGGATGAAGTCCATCACAAGGTACTGACGGCCTTCGAGGATGAAATGGTCGGTCACTCGCGGCAGGTGCGGGTGACGCAGGCTTGCCAGGAGGTTGGCTTCGCGCCGGAACTGGCGCTCGGACTCGGGGTTGATGTTGAGGTTCTCTTTGAGGGCGACCTCGATCTGCAGGGTCTGGTCGTACGCTTGGTAAACGGCGCCCATGCCGCCCCTGCCGAGCTGGCCCTCGATGCGATACCGGTTGTGCAGGATGGAGCCGGGTTCGAGTGACATAGGACAGATTGTATCCGCGACCAGAAAGCGGGTCAATCGAATCGCGAGCCTGAGTCGAGCAGGGTTATAATCGAAGCCCGCGGTGAGACGCAGTCCCTTGACGACCCCGGGGCAGTTTGCCCACCGGACTTGGGCGGCACGTCACTCTCTTGAGCAGGAGCGGTGATGGCTCAACCTGGTCCTTCCGATCTCAGTCCCCTCGACCCTGTCCTCCAGCGTTTCGCCGGGGCCCCACGGACGGAGCTACTCCCGGCGCTGCTGGAAGCGCAGGGCGTTTACGGATACCTGCCGGCGCAAGCAGTCGAGGCGCTCGGCCGGGCGATGCGCATCCCTCTGGCCGAGATCAACGGTGTGATCGAGTTCTACTCGATGCTCTACAAACAGCCGACCGGCCGGACGATCGTGCGTGTCTGCACCAGCCCGATGTGCTCCCAGGCGGGGGGCGAACGCGCGTTGGCGGCGGCATGCCGCCACCTGCACGTCGAGCCGGGAGAGGTGACCTCGGATGGTGCCTGGAAGGTGGAAGACGTCGCCTGCCTGGGGCTGTGTGACCACGCCCCCGCAGCGCTGGTGGGCGATCGCCCGGTGGCACACGTCGAGGAGCAATCGCCGCAAGGCTGGATCGGTTACGAGGCCGAGGCGCCGCTGGGTCATGTCGGCGGCGACCCGCGCTGGCTGAGCGCGCGTTGCGGCGCCATCGAACCCGCCGATGCCGCAGCCTATCTCGCCCAGGGCGGAGGCGCCGGGCTCAAGCGTGCCGTCAGCCATTTGACCCCGGCACAGGTGATCGCCGAGATCAAGTCGTCCGGACTCGTCGGGCGAGGCGGCGCGGCCTTCCCCACGGCGATGAAATGGGAAATGACCGCAGCCGCGGCCGGCGCTGAACACCTGGTGGTCTGCAACGGGGACGAGTCCGAACCGGGGACGTTCAAGGATCGGGTCCTGCTCGAAGGCGACCCGCTCTCGATCCTGGAGGGGATGGCGATCGCCGGCTATGCCATCGGGGCGCGCCGAGGGTTCCTGTACATCCGCGGCGAATACCCGCGCGCGCAACGGATCGCACGCGCGGCGATCGAGGCCGCCTGCGGCGCGGGCCTGTTGGGAGATCACATCCTGGGCACGGACTTCTCCTTTGAGGTGATCGTGCGCTCGGGCGCCGGTGCGTACATTTGCGGCGAGGAGACGGCGCTGTTCGATTCGATGGAGGGCAAGCGCGGTTTCCCGCGCCTCAAGCCGCCGTTCCCCACGACGCACGGCCTCTTCGGTCAGCCGACGGTGATCAACAATGTCGAGACCCTGTGCGCCGCGGCCTGGATCGTCGGGCACGGGGCCGAGGCGTATCGCTCGGTCGGGACCAAGGACTCGCCGGGGTCCAAGTTGTTCTGCCTGTCCGGCGACGTCGCGCACCCGGGCGTGTACGAGGTCCCCTTCGGCACCCGTTTGGGGCGCCTGCTCGAGATGGCCGGTGGGACTCGCGGGAGTCTGCAGGCGGTACTGCTAGGCGGGGCGGCAGGTGCGTTCGCGTCGCCGGACCAGATGGATCTGGAAATGAGCTTCGAGGCGTTGCGGACGGCCGGGCTGCCGCTGGGATCGGGCGTGGTCATGGCCATCAACAGCGAGCGCGACTTGCGCTTTACGCTGCTCAGCCTCGGCCACTTCTTCGCACATGAAAGCTGCGGCAAATGCCTCCCCTGCCAGCTGGGTACACAACGCCAATTGGAGATCCTGGCTCGGGTGGCGCAAGGCGAGGGTCAGGCGGACGACGTCGCTGCGCTGCAGGATGTCGGGTTCACGATGACGAATGCCTCGCTATGTGGTCTGGGGATGACCGCCGGTTCGGCGGTGTTGTCGGCTGTGGAGAAGTGGCCCGACTTGTTCCTCAACGGGCGATAGCGGGCGGAGATTGGTGAGGGAATCGCGATGGGTACAGGTGCCGTTACGACGGGTTGGATGGAATACCGACATGGTTGGTCGCCGGTCGAGGGGGAGGTGATCGAAGAGGCCCTGGTCACGATCTACCTCAATGGAAGAGAGCTGGCGACGATCATGTGCACGCCGAGCGACCAGGACAAGCTTGCCCTGGGCTTCCTCAAGAACGAAGGTCTGATCGACGCGTTGTCGGAGGTCCAGGGGTTGCACTTGAGCCGGAACGGCTGCTGCGTGGATGTCTGGCTGGACCACGGCGTGACGATGCCCAAGCGGGTCATCATCACCTCCGGGTGCGGCGGGGGCGTCACCTTCGACGACCCGTCTCTGGGGATTCCTCCGGTGACCAGCGATCTCCGGCTCCGACCGGACGTGCTGCCCGATCTGCTGAACCAGTTGCACTACCCGGGGAGCCTGCACGCGCGGACGCGGGGGGTTCATGCGGCAGGCCTGGCCGAAAGCGATCGCCTGCTGGTCCGGGTCGAGGACGTGGGCCGGCATAACACGATCGACAAGCTGCGAGGCGCCTGCATGCAGCAGGGGGTCGCCACCGAGGGACGAGTCTTGCTGGCGACCGGCCGCGTCTCGTCGGAGATGCTGCGCAAGGCGGCGCTGATGGGCTGCCCGATCGTGGCCTCCCGCAATTCGCCGACATCCATGTCGATTGCCATGGCCGAAGCGTGGAACATTACGCTGGCCGGATACGTGCGTCAGGGAACGATGCGCGTCTACGCGCACCCGGAGCGCCTAGGCATGGCCGAGCTGGCCCGAGTCCCCGTCGCCGGGGATTAGGCCTCCGCCAGGTGGTGGCGGTTGACGGGTCGGCAATGGGCCGTCGGCAATTGGTGGGAGGCCCAGACCAAAGCAGGCTCGCCTTTGCCGTGCTCCTCGGGCCGCGGGCGAAGAAGGAACGGGCGAGGTTAAGTTGGCTGAGAGCATCGAACTGACGATCGACGGGAAGAAAGTCAGCGTGGCCCCAGGGGCGACGATCCTGCAGGCGGCGCGTCAGGCCGGGATCGACGTTCCGGTACTGTGTTACTTCGAGCACACGACGTCGAATGGACTGTGCCGGCTGTGCGTGGTCGAGGTCGAAGGCACCAAGGGGCTGCAGGCGGCCTGTGTGACCGCGGCCCGCGCCGGCGCAGTCGTCCAGACGCGCTCGCCCAAGGTGGAGCGGGCGCGCCGTACGATCCTGGAGATGCTGGCGTTCTCCGTCGACCTGGCGGAAAGCCCCGAGCTGCAATCGATGCTGGCAGACTATAAGGCCGACCCGGAGCGATTCGACGGAGGCGAGCGGCGGCATACGCCGATGATCGACGACAACCCGGTCTACATTCGTGATTACTCCAAGTGCGTCCTGTGCTGGCGCTGTGTCCAAGTCTGCGCCGAGGATGCCCAGTACACGTATGCCATCAACTTCTCCGGCCGGGGCTTCCATACCCAGATCGCCACCTTCTTCGATCGCCCGATGACGGCGACGACCTGCGTCTTTTGTGGACAATGCGTCGGGGTATGCCCGACGGGCGCCCTGAAGGCCAAACGGGAGTACCTGTTCGAACAGGGGATGACGGTCGAGGAGATCTTCGACCAGACGCGGCTACGCGGCAAAGGGAAACGCTCGCGGGTCGGGCCGCACCTGGACGCCCAGGCGGAACCGGGGGAAGGGGGCGAGCATGCTGGCGATTGAACGCACGGTGCCGACCACGTGCCCCTATTGCGGGGTCGGCTGCCAGATTGACTTGCACATCTCCGGCGGGCAGATCATCCGGGTCAGCGGCCGGTACGATAACCTCGTTAACTTCGGCAACCTGTGCGTCAAAGGCCGGTTCGGAGTCGATTTCGTCCACGCGCCCGATCGGTTGACGGCACCGCTGGCGCGCCCCGCCCGCTCGGCCGCGTTGGTGCCGGTCGACTGGGATCACGCCCTGGATACGATCGGGAGCCGGTTGACGACCATCCGTGACGAATCCGGCCCGGACAGCGTGGCCTTCCTGACGTCGGCCAAGTGCACCAACGAAGAAAACTACCTGCTGCAGAAGGTCGCCCGCGGCTGGATCGGCACCAACAACGTCGACCACTGCGCCCGGCTTTGACACGCCAGTAGCGTGGCCGGTCTGGCCACTACGCTCGGCTCCGGGGCGATGACCAACGCCATCGCCGACATCGTAAGCGCCAAGGTGCTGCTTGTCATCGGTAGCAACACGACCGAGGCGCACCCGGTCATCGGGCTGCAGATGAAGGCGGCGGTGCGCAAGTACGGCGCCAAACTGATCCTGATCGACCCGAGGCGGATCGAGCTCGCCCAGTTCGCCGCCCTCCACTTGCGGCACAACCCCGGCTCCGACGTGGCGCTCATCAACGCCATGGCGCACGTGGTCCTGGCCGAAGGCCTGCAGAACCGGCAGTTCATCGCCGAGCGGACCGAGGGCATCGAGTCCTTCGAGGCCTCGGTGAGAGACTGGACTCCCGAGCGCGCGGCCGAGGTGTCGGGAGTGCCGGCCGAGCAGATCGTCGAGGCGGCCAGGCTGTATGCCAAGGCCGAGTCGGCCGCCATCTTCTGGGCGATGGGAATCACCCAGCACACGACCGGAACCGACAACGTCAAGGCCTTGTCGAACCTGGCGCTGCTCTGCGGCCAGATCGGTCGACCCGGGACGGGGCTCAACCCTCTGCGAGGCCAGAACAACGTCCAGGGCGCCTGCGACATGGGCGGCTTGCCGAACATCTTCCCGGCCTACCAGCCCGTCACCAGTGATGATGTTCGCCGGAAGTTCGCCGCCGGCTGGGGCGTGCCTTATGAGCGACTGAGCCCGAAACCTGGGCTGACCGTCACCGAGATCATGGATGGGATCCTCGACGGGCGGGTGCGGGCGCTGTTCGTGATGGGCGAGAACCCGATGCTGTCGGATCCCAACCTGCATCATGTCGAAGCCGCCTTGCGCAAGGTGGAGTTCCTGGCGGTGCAGGACATCTTCATGAACGAGACTGCAACGATGGCGGACGTGGTCCTGCCCGGGGTCAGCTTCGCCGAGAAAGCCGGGACTTTCACCAACACCGAGCGGCGGGTGCAGCTTGTGCGCCCGGCGCTCGAGCCTCTGAGCGGGGCACGGCCGGATTGGCGTATCCTGGTAGACCTTGCCGGCCGGCTGGGCGCGGATTGGGCGTACGCGAACCCTTCGGCCGTCTTCGACGAGATGGCCGCGCTGACGCCGTCCTACGCCGGGATCTCACACCGACGGCTGGAATCCGGCGGCCTGCAGTGGCCGGTACCGGCAGCCGATCACCCCGGCACCCCGATCCTGCATTCGCTCAAGTTCACCCGTGGCCTGGGGCTGTTCTCCCCGGTCGAATACAAGCCCCCGGCCGAGCAGGCGGACGCCGACTATCCGTTCCTGCTCTCGACCGGGCGGGTGCTCTTCCACTGGCATGGAGGCACGCTCAGCCGGCGATCGCCCGGGCTGGATGAACTGGCGCCGGAGGCCGAGGTCGAGATTCATCCGGACGACGCGCGGCGCCTTGGGATCGCCGCGGGCGCACCGGTCCGCGTGGAGTCGCGCCGCGGTCAGGTAGTGGCGTCGGCGCGGGTCACGCGGCGGTCTTCGCCCGGCAGTGTGTTCATGACCTTTCACTACGCCGAATCGGCAACGAACCTGCTGACGAGCGATGCCGTCGACCCAGTGGCGAAGATCCCCGAGTATAAAGTGGCGGCGGTGCGCATTCAGCCGGCGTTCGAACCGGCCGTAAGATAGCCGGTTGAAGCG
>JBGOYQ010000054.1:0-7206 GCA_041479735.1 Anaerolineae bacterium
CGGGTCCCAGGTCCACCAGGTGTTCCACACCGGGCGCGCCCAGACCGAGCCGCTGATGACGTTAGCCAGCGTGAAGACCAGGCCGATCTCGACCGAGGCCAAAGCCACCTGGTCCCAACGGTGATTGCCCGTCGCCAGGAAGACCCCACCGGCTATAGCCGTCACCAGGAAGGCAACGCCACCGACCCAGCCGGCCGACACGTGAAAATAGAAGACGCGCTGCACGTCCCCCATGACTGCCTCGCGGGGCGCGTAGAACAACACCAGATAGCAGGCTACCAGGAACAGCGCCCCGGTGAACCAGGTCAGCGCTTTGAGTGCTCTCGGCATGGGTTCCATATCCCACCTCCACAGCCCGTCTCTCCTCGGGAGGACGAGTTTACTCCTCGACGACGAAGTCGAAGACCATGAACGCCACGGCGATAAAGACGACATCGTACACGATCAACAGGTTCAACCAGGGCCAGATATCGACCATCTCCAGTCCCTGCAAGAAGGCGTTGCTGGCCTTGACGGCCGCCACCAACACTGGCAGGATCACCGGGAAGAGCAGAATCGGCAGCAAGACGTCCCGGGTGCGGGCCTGCACGGCCATGGACGACAGCAGCGTCCCGACCGCCGAATACCCGACCGACCCGAGGACGACAACCACCACCAGCCCAGGGCGGAACAGGTTCACGTTGTATAGGAGGCTGTAGGTCGGCAAGACGATGGCCTCTACGACCAGCATGAACACCAGATTGCCGGCCGCCTTGCCAAAGTACAGGGCGCTGCGATCGACCGGCGCCAGCAGCAGCCCGTCCAAGCAGCCGCGGTCGCGCTCGACCGCCATCGACCGATTCAGACCGAGTGTTCCGGCGAAGGCGAAGGTGACCCACAACACGCCCGAGGTCACGGTCTGGCGCGCCTGGATATCCAGCTCCATGGCGAAGTTGAAGACCAGGATGACCAGCAGCGCGAAGACCAGCATGGCCGTAAGCAGCTCGCGGCTGCGCAGCTCCGCCGCCAGATCCTTCCAGACCACGGCGCCGACAGCGCGTAGGTAACCGCGCACTCGGCCGTCCTCCAAGAGAACTGGAAGCGGGCGGCCTTCGGCTGCCACGTCTTCAATCATGCGTCACCGAACGGTAGAAGGCCGGCAGTTCGACCGGGTCGAGCTCCGCCGTGTGGACCGAGGCGGCGATCACGCCCTTGCTGAGGATGTCGACCCGGGTGGCGAGATCGGCAGCTCGCGGCAAGTCGTGGGAAGTCATGACGACCGTCCGCCCGGCGGCGGCCACCTGGCTCAGCACTCCGTCCAGCATTGCAGCGGCTTCCTGGTCCAGGCCGGTATGGGGTTCGTCGAACAGCATGACCTGCGGCTGGTGCAGGATCGCCCGACCGATCGCCAGGCGCTGCTGCATACCACGCGAGAACTGTCGCACGAGGTCGCGCCGACGCGGGGCGAGCCCGACGATCTCGAAGACCTCGTCGATGCGCCGGTCGAGGCGCGCCAAGCCGTACATCCGGCCGTAGAAGCGCAGGTTCTCCTCCGCCGTCAGTTCGCCGTACAGTAGCGGCTGGTGGGAGACTACTCCCAGGCGTCGGCGGATGGCCGAGGCTTGGCCGGGCAGGGTGTATCCGGCGATGCGCACCTCGCCCAGCGTAGGGCGCGAGAGCGAAGCCAGGATTCGCAGAAAGGTCGTCTTGCCGGCGCCGTTCGGCCCGAGCAACGCCACGAACTCGCCCTCCTCCACCCGGAAGTCGAGCCCGCGCAGGACCGGCTTGAGGCCGAAGCTCTTGACCAGCCGGCGGACCTCAATCATCACCCTGCACATCCTCCAGCAGCTCTCGCTTCAACAGCTCGCGCCGCCGGCGGTACGGTTCCTCATCCACCTTGCCGTGGGCGAAGTCGTCGTCGAGGGCGGCGATGGCGCGCAGAAGCGACTCGCGATCCTCGGCCTCCAGTTCGTCGTCCGGCGGTTCTTCGTCCTCGTCCACCTTTCGGATTGATCGGTACCACCACACACCGGCGACGATCAGCGCCAACCCCAGAATGGCCACACCGATCAGAATGTCGGTCGTGGACGTACCACCGGTGCTCGCGCCGGGGCCCGTGCCCGGGGCGCCGCTGACGGTCAGCGCCAACGCACCCCCGGCAGCGATCGGCCCGTGCGAGTAGGTGTGCACGGACTGCCCGCTGACCGCCTGGGTCCCACTGTCTTGCAGCCCGTCCCCGGATAGCGTCGGACCGCCAGCCTGCACCAGAGCAATGACGGCCGTGACCGGATAGCCGGTCGGCTGGCTGAACTCAAGTTGCCTGTCGTAGGGTAGATTGAAGGTGAAGACGGTTTGCGTGGTGCTTGAGCCAGGCGGAATCGGCTCGGTGTCGGCGAAGCCCTTCTCGGTTCGCAGGTAGCGATCGCCAAGCGACCCGTCCTGGAAACTCAGGTTCGTGGCCCCTTCGGGCAGATCGATGTTGATCACACCCTTGCCTGGCACGGCGGCTACGGTCCTATCCCCGCCGTTGGACAGAATCCACAACTCGATGACCTGAACCACACCCGGGGTCGAGAAATCGAGGAGCACGTGGATGCGCTCGACGCTGATCTGGGCCGTGTCGGTCGTGGACTCGTAGATCTTGAGCGGCAGGTCGACGGGCTGCGACGGATCGGTGATGTGCGACCCCTGTGAGTAGTAGACCGTCCCCTTGTACTCGGTCGTTAGCCCGTAGATTCGCCCGGAGACCGCCGGGACCTTGTCGAAGGCATAGGCCCCGTTGGCGTCGGCGGTCGTCGTCAGCGTCAGCGCGGAAGTGTTCCCGTCAAAGCCGTGCAGGGTCACCTGCAAGCCGGCCGGGACCGTACCACCCGGGGTGCCATTGATGACCTGGCCCTTGATCGTGCCGTCGCCGACCGGGGTGCCGGCGGTTGCCTCGGCTACCGGTGTGGTGGCAGTCGCTCCAGCCGTCGGCGCTGCTCCGAAACCCCAACTGCGGATGTAGGCCACCAACGCCCACGCATCGTCCTGGGACAGCTTATCGGCATACGCCGACATGACGGGAGGGCTGCCCTTCTGAATCACCGCCGCCAGGTCGGAGGCCGAGCGTTGCTCGAGAAGCCCCGGGGCCTGGAAGCCGGGTCCGGTCCCCGGATTCCCCTGCGCATCACCATGACATTGGGCGCACTGTTGCGCTTCGTACAGCGTCTTGCCGCGCGCTCGGTGTTCGGCGGAGGCGCTCAGGCTAAGGGCGTAGGCCACGACATCCCAGCGCTGCTGGTCGCTCAGGCTTGGACCGAACGGCGGCATGAAGCGATCCATCCTGCCCTGGGTCACGACCTGATACCAGTCGGTCGGAACGGCCGCCCGGGCCACAGCCGGGTCGCCCAATTTGGCCGGCGGGACGGACAACCCGCTCGCCTGCGCGCCGTCTCCCATGCCTGACGACCCGTGGCAGGGGGCGCATTTCTCCGCGTAGACGGCCTCTCCCGCCGGAGCGTTCGGCACGATACTCGAGGCCTGCGTGCCGGATGACGGCATCGTCGCGATCGCCGGTGGGGTTGAAGTTGCCGCGCCGGAGGCGGGCGTCGCTGGGCTCAGGCTAGAGGCTATTGTCGGCGTGGCCGGCTGGAGGATGGGTTGTTCGGCTTGCGCCGTGGCCAGGGCAGGCGGCGGGGTCACGTCACCGGCCAAGGTGCAACCGGCCAACGCCAGCCAGGCGAACAGGGTGAGCAGACAGGCGCGTTTCATACGGTCGCCTCTCCTACGGGCACGGGCGCGCCGCAGTGGCTGCAGAATCGGTCGCCGGCCACTAGTGGCTTGCCGCATTGCGTGCAATGCCCCGGGCTCGTCTCGGTCGTCGTCGTCTGCCTCAGCCGGGCGACGGCGGTCTCGATTTGCGTTTCCAGTTCCGACCCGGAACGCGGGGCGGCTTGCGGCTTCGCGGTCTGCAATCCGTCGATCGCACGCAGGACCTCCGCGCCGCGTTGGACGAGGGCCGTTCGCTGCGGCAGATAGTCCTCATCGGGAATCTTCCCGGCGGCGTGGTCCAGCTCCATCTCCTGGACCAGGGACAGGATCTTGTCCCGTTCCGCCTGGAGGGAGGATAGCCTCTGCTCGCCCTCGCTGGCGAGCGAACCGCCGCGACCGGCGAACGGGCGGGCGATGAAGGCGATCACCAGGATGGTGATCGCAAGCATGATGAGAATCGAGCCAATGTCCATGTAGTCAATCCGTGTGAATCTGAGATCCGGGCCCCACAGCCCGGGGGTAACCGCCTTCCCCCGGCAGCCCCTGAGACGACGGTCGTCCCCCCGCCCGGCGACGCGATCGACCGGCGAGCCGCGCCGACCGCGGCTACTGTCCTCGAGCGGCCTCGATCGCCGATGCAATTTCGTCCACGGAACTGAACGGGCCGATCTTGACGCTCTTCAACAACCCGTCCGGCCCAACGACGTAAGTCTCGGGCACCCCGCGGATGCGAAACGCCTGGGAAACACGCGTTCCCAGGTCTGGCCCATTGGGATAGGTGATGCCGAAACGCGACAGGTAGGCACGCGCCTCGGGCTCGGTGTCGACGTAGTTGACGCCCAGGAACACAACGCCCTGGTCCTTGTACTGTTGATAAGCGGTCTGCAGGTCGGCGGCCTCCTGCTCGCAGGGCTTGCACCACGAGGCCCAGAAATTGACGACGACGACCTTGCCCGGCATGGCAGCGGTGTTGTAGACCTGGCCGTCGAATGTCTTCAGGCTGAACTGGGGGGCGCGGGCTCCGACGCTGATCGGGCCTTGCTGCGATCGCAACAATCCCACGCCCATCAACGCCAGGAATCCCAGCACCAGCACCCAGACCACGACCACACCCCATGTGCGGCGCCGGGGCTGGACAGCCGTAGGCACGCCTTCTTGAATCACAGCCTCATCAGTCACTTGGTTGCCTCATGCGCTCCGGACTCCAACGGCCGGTGTCATGCCCGGCGGCGGAGTTCTTCCTCGACCCTGGCGACATACGGATCACTACCCATCCCGGTGCCTGCCGGCGGAGGGTTCGTCGCTGGACGGCGCCAACTGCGCACTGCGCGGAATAAGATGACCGCCCCGCCCAGGAACGCGAGGGGCGGCAGCAGATACACGAGCCAATTCAACCCGGTCGCCGGCGGCGTGGCCAGCACACGGTCGCCGTATTGCTCGACGAAGTACTGCTTGATCTGAGCCTCGGTCCAGCCCAGTGCCAGCTTCTCTCGAATCGTCTCGCGCCATTGCGCGCAGGCTTGCGTCGGACAGACATCCAAGGGCAGGTTCTCGCACACCGGGCAATACAGCTGCCGGGCGATGACGTTGACCTGGTCATCCGACGGCGTCGGCGCCTGGGCGCGCGCCGGCTGCGCCCACAGAAGCATCGTCAGCGCGAGCACACCCAACGCGCCCGCAGCCAACAACAGGCCACGCCGCATCCTCTTGCCTCCGCTCACACCCGCGCCAGCGCCGATCGGACCGGCGCGCGGCGGCGGGCAGGCTCGAACTCGCGCTCCGGCCAGGCGGCCACCAGCGTCCCCAGGATGAAGACAAAGCCGCCCATCCACACGAAGTTGATCAACGGGTTATGGTAGACCTTGAACGTGGCCCCCTGGTCGGCGATCTGCTCCCATCCGACCAGGTCGACGTACAGATCATCCTGCAGGGTCGAGCGCACGCCGGGAATGGTCATCGGCTGCTGTGAGGCGTAGTAGTAATCTCGACGCGGGTACAGCTCGCCCAGGAACTTGCCGTCCTTGTACACATCGAGCACGGCCCGGGCCACGTTGCGGCCATCGGGCGTGTCGAAGACGGTCAGCGACTGGTAGACCATGGTGTAGCCGGCCAGCGTGATCTGCTGGCCGCGGGCCACCGTCCCCTGGGTCTGGGTCTGGAACATCCGGCTCCCGATGATTCCCAGGGCCATGGCCACTACACCCAGGTGTATCACGTACCCGCCATAGCGCCGCCGGTTGCGGCCGGCCAGCCGCCACAGCGCCAGGGGCAGCCTCTCGCCGTGCAGCTTGCGCCGTGCCAGCGCCCCGCGCCAGAACTCGTACACAGTCACCAGGGTGACGAAGGCCGCGATCCAGAAGCCGAGCAGCGCCCCGATCATGTTGACCTGATAGAAGAAGAACAGCACGACTGGCACTATCAGCGAGGCGACGAACGGCTTCCACATCGACTTGCCGAGCGTCTTCCAGGACGAGCGGCCGTAGACCGACAAGGGCGCCACCCCCATCAGCAAGAGCAGTCCGATCCACAGCGGGCCGGTGGCGCGCTCGTAAAACACCGGGCCGACCGTAATCTTCTGCCCGGAGAAGATCTCGGAGATCAACGGGAAGATCACTCCCCAGAAGCAGACGATCAGGATGCCCATGAACAGCAGGTTGTTGAGCAGGAACAAAGCCTCGCGCGAGAACATCGAATCGAGATGGCTCTCGCCCTTGAGGTCGCCCCAGCGACTGATCAAGGCCGAGACCGAGGCGACGAAGGTGACACCGATGAAGACGAAGAACATCGGTCCGATGGCCGACTGGGCGAAGGCATGGACCGATGAGAGCACCCCTGAGCGCGTCAGGAAAGTCCCGAAGATGACCAGGGCATAAGTGACGATGATCAGGACCATGTTCCAGTGCTTGAGCATCCCGCGCTTTTCCTGGATCATCACCGAGTGCAGGAACGCGGTGCCTGTCAGCCAGGGCATGAAGGCGGCGATCTCGACCGGATCCCAGCCCCAGTAACCGCCCCAGCCGAGCGCGTCGTACGCCCAGCGGCCGCCCAGGATGAGGCCGAGCGACAGGAACAACCAGGCCACTAGCGTCCAACGGCGCGTGATACGGATCCAACGATCGTCGGTCCGCCCGGTCATCAACGCGGCGATGGCGAAGGCGAAGGGGATCACGAAGGACACGAAGCCCAGGTAGAGCATGGGCGGATGGATGATCATCCCCGGATGGCGCAGCAGGGGATTCAGCCCTTGCCCGTCGACCGGAAAGAGCGGGACCGCGCCCGCCGGCTGGAACATGGCGGCCATCTGGTCGCCGCTGGCGGATTGCCACAGGCGCGCGAACGGGTTCTCGAAGAAGATCACCAAGCTCAGGAAGAACGCCAGCGTCACCATGGTCACGATCACGACCCACGGCAAGAACTCGCGATCGCGATCCCAACGACGCAAGCTGGCCGCCGTAGCGAAGGCCGACATAAGCCACG
>JBGOYQ010000055.1:0-7174 GCA_041479735.1 Anaerolineae bacterium
AACCCCTTCGATCATCGGCATGTTGCACCTCCTTCGGTTGAACTCACCGGCCCGGAGAACAACCTTGCCATCCGATCATGCGCCTCGGAAGCGCGGCGGCCGTTTCTCGAGAAAAGCCTGAACGCCCTCGCGCGCGTCCGAAGTTCCCACCGCACTCGCTTGCAGCCCTGCCTCCAGCTCCAGACAAGCCTCCAGATCGCCCAGCACCCCCCGATTGAAGGCTTGCTTAGTCAAGGCGAACGCTCGGGTGGGCCCTTGCGCCAGGCGGCTCGCCTCGGTCAGGGCCGCCTCGGCCAGCTCGTCGTCCGGGACGACCCGGTGAACCAGCCCGCAGGCCAAGGCCTGTTCGGCGGTGAGCCTCTCCTCCAGGAAGGCCATGTCCGTGGCGCGCGCCAGGCCCACCAGGGCCGGCAGGAGAAGGGAGACGCCCGAGTCCGCCGTCAGGCCAAGTGCGCTGAAGCCGAAAACGAAACGCGCCCGTTGCGCCGCGATGCGCACATCAGTCGCCAGGGCCAGCCCCAGCCCCGCCCCTGCCGCCGGGCCGTTGATCGCGCCGACGACCGGCTTGTCCAATCTGCGCAGGCGCAGGATCAGGCGGTTATAGACGCGGCGTAACTCACTACGGACGATTTCGGGTGTCGCCGTCGCGATCGTGCCCACGTCCTGTCCCGCGCTGAAAAACTGCCCCCGACCGATCAGCAGGACACAGCGCACCTCGCCGTCCGCATGCGCCCGCTCCAGCTCGGCTAGTAGAGTCTCGGCCATGGGGACATCCAGGGCGTTGGCCTTCGGACGATCGAAGGTCAGGGTGAGGACTCCGTCGGCCTGCTGACACAAGATGGACTTGCTCTCCATGGTTGGGTTGTCCTCCGGAGACGCAAACCGGGCGCTCGCGCGCCCGGTTTCGGTGTTCACAGGGTCAGGTCTGCATCCGGGTTGTCCGGATCTTCCCCGACATCCTCGTCAAAGTCGTCGACGTCCAGGTCGACGTCCATTTCGACTTCGATCTCGCCTTCGTCCATGCGGACCCACAACAGGAGCAGGTGACCTTCGCCCTGCTCGGTCCAGCGCGTGGCGACGATGGGCGCCTGCCGGGTGAGGCCGTCTTCGGCGCGGTACTCCAAGCTGATCGTCTGGCCGGCGCGCCAAGCCCGGTAACAGCGCTCCACCAGGGCCGGTCCGTTGAAGGTTCGCAGCCGGCACACCACGACCTGGGACGGCGCCAAACCTTCCGTCAGGCCGAGGAGCCACGCGTCGCTCACCGCCTCGAATGTCGGGGTCGGCCCCTCAATGATGGTGATCTTCTCGGGCTCTGGCATACTCCCCTCGGAGGTCCGTCGGTCGACCGCCGGCCGAAATCATACCACAAACTCCGTCTCGCCTCGGCCGGCGGGAGCGATCTCAGCGGCGTGCTCCTCCCCACCCTAGCGCCTGACAGACGAAACAGGGGCAATGTGCGCATTGCCCCTGAGGACTCCATCTTGCGATCGCTAGCTAGGCGGCTGGCGGCACCTGGTCCACCTTGGCGGCATCGGGCTTCTTGCGCAGCGTGAAGAAGCCGACGACGATCGGGATGGCCACCAGCAGAATGCCGACGCACAGCAGAGCGATACCCATCCCGGGGGCAACCTTTCCCGCACCGTTGGTGCCCATGACCTGGCTCGTGTACGTCCCCAGGCCGGCCGCGCTCAAGGCGCCGAACAGGCACAGGAACAGACCCGGGCACGCACACAACAGCGTCGTGGCCACGGTGGCGATGATCCCCACAGTCCTTCGTTCCATGTTCATCTCCTCCTCAAGGAAGTTGCAGGATTATGCTTCGAACCGCAGACCGGCGCAAGCCGAGCGTTCACATCGTGAACATCACCTTGATCACCCCGTTGGCATGGTGGGCCGCGATGGCGACCGCCCGGCGGTACTCGGCGAGGGGGAAGCGATGCGTGATCAACCCCTGGGGGGTCATCTCCCCGGCCAACAGCATCTCGATCACGAGATCGTAGGTATGGGCGCGCCGGCCCTGGAAGGTCTCCATGCCGAAGAAACCGGAGCCAATGAGATCGACCTCCTGATTCCAGACGGGATTCAGATCGACCTGCAGGCTGCCAAGGTTGACCCCGACCAGCACGACGGCGCCGCCTGCGCGCGCCCATCGCAGCGCGTCGGTGATGGTGCCGCGGCTGCCCACGCAGTCATAGATCACGTCCAGGCCGCCTAAGAGCATGCCTCGGTTAAGCGGCGCCCGATACAGGTGGGCGCGCGTGATGCGGGCGATATCGGCATACGCATCACCCCCCGTCAGCACCTCATCCGCCCCCAGCCGCCGTGCCATGTCCGCCTGGTGAGGGTAGCGAGCCATCACCGTGATGTGACCATCGGGCGCCAGGGCGCGGGCCGCCTGCAGGGTGAACAGACCGATCGTTCCTGCGCCAATGACCAGTGCATGCCCGCCCGCCGCCGGTGGGCGTCGCAGGACGGCATGCAAGGCCACGGCCATCGGCTCCACCAGTGCCGCCGCATCGTCGTCGATCGACGGCGGCACGGGGAACACCTCCGTCTCGTGCGCCGTGTAGCCGTCCCCCCAACCGCCGCCTACCCCTTCCGACCCCAGCCCCAGCGAGGCATTCTCGCACAACCTCGTCTGCCCGTCGGCACACTGAGCGCAGACCGGCTCGATCCCCTGCGTGAAGCAGTTCGGCCCGGCGTGCCGCGTCGACATGATCACCCGGTCGCCGACGCGAAAGCGTGTGGCCTCCGGCCCCACCTCGGCCACCTGGCTGACGACCTCATGCCCCAGGTAGATGCGCTGGTGGCCCGGCAAGGCCGCCAGGCCGATAGCCGGATCGGCCTTGACGAAAAGGAGCGAAAGATCGGTGCCGCAGATTCCACACTGGCGGTTGCGAACGCGCAGCCCGCGAGGGCCAGGAAGCGGCGGCTCCTCAATCTCCGCGACGCGGGCGGCCGAAAGAGGCGTCCAGACAACGCCGGCCCAGATGGGCCGCAGCGCCTTGACCACCAGCATCTTGGGGATGACCTTTTCAACGAAGATGGTTCGCATTGTGCGATTACCTGTCCTAATCTCGTACCATGGCGGAATCCGGCATCGGGCCTAACTACGAAGGAACGCGAACGGAGGCGCGAACCGCCCGGCAGTAGACGCAATTCGGGCGATCGCACAACAGGGCGCGCGGGTCCTGGCGGACCCAGCCCACGGTGATGTTGATCAGATCGCGCAGCGGGATCAGCTCGGCCGTCGCCCTGCCCAGCCTCTGACGCCGCACGACTCCGTCCAGCTTTGAGGCGATCGCGCCGAAACCCTCCGAGCACCCCGGGCAGTTCGGGCACACGACGACCCCCTCGGGGGTGAGCGCCCAGCGCGTGAACTGTCGGCGGCCGGCGGCTTGCGCCCCATAGTGCAGGCTGACGTTGGCCCGCTGATCGGTGCCGAGCAGCAAGACGTCGCCGTCGAATTCAGCCAGCCACCCGATCGGCCCCAGCGGCTCATCGATCGTCTGACCCTCGAGCGCCTCGTCGGCCTTGATCCCGGCGAAGGACAACAACGGGTGGACCGAACGGCGTGAGCCGGCGTGCTGCCGCAGGCGCTCGGCGACGGGCTCCCCGGTCGGGAGGTCGGGGACGTAGAACTCGGCCTCGAAGTTCTTTCCCGGTTCGGTCCCGTAGTCGATGGCGTTATCCGGAGGCCCAACCGGCGGGGTGAGAGCGCAGTCCGGCGTGAACGTCGGCATGAGGATCGACTCGCACGTCGCCAGGAGCGAGCCGATGATCGTGTCCGCCCCGCCCGCCACCGGACTCAGCCCTTCAAGCGAGGCATGCACGAGGACATGGCTGTTGCGTCGCAGCCCGAGGTTGCGGAACGTCATGATGAAATCGCGGTAGGACAGGGACTCGCTCATCGGATCGAAGCTGCGGCTCGGGCGCGACGCGTCTTCAGGAGCCCTTCCACTCCGGCTTGCGCTTCGCCAGGAAGGCGGCCATGCCTTCCTTTTGATCCTGGCTGCTGAACAGGAAATAGAAGGCCCGGCGTTCCTCGGCTAAGCCCGTGGACAGGAAGGCCTCGTGGGCGCGGTTGACAGCCTCCTTACCCAGGCGGACCGCCAGGGGCGCGCGCCCGCCGATCTCGTTCGCCAACTTCAGTGCCTCGTTCAGGTAGTCGCCGATCGGCGCGACCCGGTTGACCAAACCATGCGCCAGCGCCTCGGCCGCCGTCAGGGTTCGATTGTTGAGCACCATCTCCATCGCCAGCGCCTTGCCGACCGCGCGCGTGAGCCGCTGTGTGCCCCCGGCGCCGGGGATCACACCCAGGTTGATCTCGGGTTGGCCGAACTTGGCTGTCTCGGAGGCGACGATCATGTCGCACGCCATGGCCAGCTCGTTGCCCCCGCCCAGGCACCAGCCCGAGACTGCCGCGATCACCGGTTTGCGGGCGCGCGTCACCCGATCGAACAGCGAGATCCGGTCCGACAGCAGCATGTCGACCGCCGATTGGGCCGCCATTTCCTTGATGTCCGCGCCTGCTGCGAAAGCGCGGTCATCCCCGGTGATGACGATCGCACCCACGGCAGGATCGGCGTCCAGCGCCTCGAGCGCCTGGGCCAGCTCCGCGAGCAGGGCGTGGTTCAACGCGTTGAGCGCCTCCGGACGGTTGAGCCGGATCAACGCCGCCCGATCGCGCACTTCGACCGTGATGAGGCTGTAGTCCATAAATCTTCTCCCCCGCCGAGCTCGACCTCAGTGCAGCATTGCCTTAAGCTTGTGGATGTGGACCGTGTGATCGCGTTCGTGCCAGAGCGTGCGCCGCATCACCTTGCGGGCCGACCACAACTCGCCGGACAATGCCACGACCCCGGTCCGCGACGCCAGCGCCGGAAGCGAGGACAGCAGATGGCGGCGCACACTTTCCAGCCTTTCCTTCGGATCGGCCGGGAGCTCCGCCTGAGGCAAAGCCAGCCCGAGGCGATCGAGGTACCACAGCTCGGCGTTGGCCACGTGCCGCAGCACGCCGGCGATCGGCCAGCGCTCGCCGGGGAACGTCTTGGCCATGTCCTCCGGATCGATATTCTCCACCGACGCCAGCAGGTCGGCCCGCGCGATCGTGAGCAGCCGCCCCGCCTCCGCCAGTTCCTCGGTCATCAAGGGCGGGCGGTCGCTGGCGAAGAAGGCATTGACCTCGTTGTCCTCCTCGTAGTTCCAGGCCCGGATCACTTCGGAGACAATCATCGGCCCGGACAGCCCCGAGATGCGCAGGCCGTGAGATTGACACCAGGCCACGTAGGAATCGACGGCCGCCGGGACCGCTTTGATGGCCGCGTCGCGATCCTTTTGCGTGGCGAAGCACCCCGGCAGATCCGGCACGTGGGCCACCCAGTGGCCTTCGACCTCTTCGGCACAGACGATGTAGGCCATCTAGGACATCACCTTCCCGCCGTCGACGTTGATCGCCTGGCCCGTGATGTAGCCGGAGGCGTCCGAACACAGGAAGAGAACCAGGCCGACGACGTCGTCCGTCGTACCCAACCTGCCCTGGGGGATATCGGCCAGCCATCGTTCCATCATGGCCCGATCGCTACGCAACTTGGCCGTCATCTCGGTTTCGATAACGCCGGGGCACACCGCGTTAACCCGGATATTATACGTCGCCAACTCGCGGGCCGCCTCGCGCGTGAGCCCGATGAGCCCGGACTTGCTGGCCACGTACGCGGCGCGATCGGCCAACCCGTGGGCGCGGCCGGCGATCGAAGCGATGTTGACGATCGACCCGCCTCCCTGCTCCACCATCAGCTTTCCGACCGACTGCATCAGCAAGAAGGGCCCGGTCAGGTTGACCGCCATTGTCCGGGCCCAGTCCCACTCGTCCAGCGTGAGCAGGCTGCCGTGCGGCTCGACGCCGGCATTGTTGACCAGGATATCGATCCGGCCGAAGGCTTCGCGGATCTGTTCCACCATCGCCTGCACGGGCGCTCTCATCGCCACGTCGGCCAGGAAGGCGGTCGCCCGGCCGTCCGCAGAAGCGACTGTCTGATCCAGGTTCACCGGCGTCAGGTCATTGGCGGCGACGTGCGCCCCCTCCCGCGCGAACGCCAACGCGATCGCACGCCCGATACCTCGCCCGGCGCCCGTCACCAGGACTACCTTGTCGGTGAACCCATCCATGGCACTCTCCCTTCATTCTTCGGCGGGAGCCTCGGCCTAGCCGGCCGCCGTGTTCCCGGGGCATACCGCCGGGCCATCGCCTAGCCGGGAAGCGTCGACCACAATCCCCAGATAGGGCGAAGGATCAAGCGTGTTGCCAATGTCGAGTTCGTTGCGGAAGCCGCCCCGACCGTCGTCGAGCACGATGGAGAAGTGCAAATGCATGCCGGTCGGGTTACCCGGATCCGCGGAGTAGTTGCCCTGATAACCCAGAAGCGTCCCGGTCCGGACGGCCTGTTCGGTCGTCCCGGCCGGGTACGCGGCGGAGATGAAGGACTTGCCGTCTGGGTCGGCCATGTGGGCGTAGTACGTCCAGATCTGCCGGCCGGGCCGAAAGGGGTCTGAGGGAATGCGGATGATGACGGCAGATCGCCAGGTCGGGAGCCGCGTCAGGTAGCCGTCGTAGGCGGCAACCACCGGCGTCTGGCCGAGGCCGGAAGGACCTGTGGGACCGAAGATGTCGATTCCCTGATGGCGGAGGCCGGGTTGAAAGGCGTCCCCCCAATAGAAGCCTACCAGGCCCGAGGTCGGCATGACGAACGGTGCCTGGCCGCAGCGAGTCCCGGCCTGGATGGCCCAGGCGGCGTGCGCTTGAGGGTCGTCCCAGTAGCGCGAGAGCCTTGTCAGCCTTCCCCCGACGGGCGCTAGACGCCGAAAGGCCAAGAAGCCGATGGCGGTGGCGCCTGCCACCGCCAGGGCCAGCCCCGCCAGCATCCATCCGGTCATCCACCGCCTACGCCGCGCCAACCGGCCATGCAGGTCGCCATTCAGGCTCAAGCCGAGGCGCCTGGGCCGGGCAACGGACGGGCTTCCTCCATATGCTCGGCGAAGCACAGGGTCACGTATGCCGCGGCGAAGCCCATGAGCGCCCGACCGGCGGCCTGGCCCTCCGGCGAAACCATCGCCGCCTGCACCGCGTCGGCATCATCGAAGATGAATTCGTGGACCAGGTGGACGTCGACGCCGG
>JBGOYQ010000056.1:0-7058 GCA_041479735.1 Anaerolineae bacterium
CGTGCGGTCGGGGATGAGCACTCCCGTGGGCAAGGGTCTGGTCGTCGTCGGATATGCCCTGTTCACACCCATCGCCCTAATGGTCGGCTTGCTGGCCCCTGGGCCGTTCGAGGCCTTCGGGCGAAACCCGGACATCGCCCTGGCATTCCTGGCGCCGCTGGCGATCGTCCTGTACGCCAGTGCGTTGATCGGCTTAGGCTTGGCACTGACAGGTGGGCTGGCGGTCGCCGCACACCGATTGGCTCTCCGGACGCAAACCACTGGCCGGCCGTTCGAGGCCGGGTCCAGGGCATCCTAAGACACACCCCCCAGCCGAACAACAACCCGCTGACGATCGAAGTCGGCGGGTTCTTTGATGCGCGATGAAGGCCACGCGGCGGCGACGTTGGGATCAGGCCAAGGCGGCCAATCGCCGCGTGCCCGGCCCCCCGTCTCGTGGGCCACGAGTCGGCGTCAGAGGGTCTTGGCGATAGTGATCACCATCGAGACCAGGGCCACCAATCCGGCGATCAGACTGCCGACGGCCGCGGCCCGATTCTGTGAACGCAGCGAGGCGCCGAGCGTCTCCAGATAGCTGTTCATGTCGTGCACAAGCTCGTTGATCGCTTGCTCGGTCTCGGGAGACTTGGCGGTTTCCGCGCCGGCCCGCTGCCGAATCTGGAATGGCCGAAGCGGGGTCTGCAATTGGCGCCAAAACATGTACGAGAAGGAAAAGAAGATCGCGGCGAGAAGCAGCCAGACGAGGTACAGGACGACCATCGATCAACCTCCTGGACGGACGGCGCGAAAGGGCGGCCGCGCGAGCGTGCGTGCAGGATACAGCAGATTGAAAGTCAAGGCAATGCGGCGGAAGTCCGGTGGCAGGGGCAAGTACGGCTGCCCCAGGCGGCCTAGCGGGCGCGATCCGCGGGAAGCTCGTATAGCTCGACGAGAACTCCGCTGGCGCTTTCGGGGTGGATGAAGGCCAGCCGCTTCCCGTCAGCCCCCGGCACCGGCTGTTCGTTAATCAGGCGAATGCCCATCGACTTCAGGTGCGCCAACATTTCGGTCAAGTCGTTCACGCGGAAGCAGATGTGATGCACCCCCGGCCCTCGCTTGGCCAGGAAGCGGCCGGTGCCGCTGTCGGCTGCCGTCGGCCGGACCAGCTCGATTTCGCTCTCCCCGGCCGGCAGGAAGGCCACGCTCGCCTGTTGGCTGGGGATTTCCTCGACCCTGTCCACCGGTAAGCCGAGGCCGTCGCGCCAAAACTGCAAAGCGGCCTCGATATCCGGCACGACAACGGCGACGTGGTCCACATGGATGCCGGCTGGCATGATCACCTCGGGCAACGGATAGGGGAGATTGTACCCTGAGGCCGAACAGCCAGACCAAGATCTGACCTTCGCGTGCGCGCCGATAGATGCTGAAGCCCGCCTTACGATCCCGCTCGACGGCTTAGTGTTGCTGCACTGTCGTGCCTCCAGGTGCAGGAGGCCGATGTGTTCTATTCCCGCGTATGCCGGTCGCCATACTCTAGTATTGGACGGCATACATCGGAGGCGTCTGCCGATGGCCTGCCTCGCTCGCAGGCAAGGCAGCCGCAGCGGGCCGGCCTCGGCCCGAGGCGACGGGCACACCCGTCAGCAAGATGGCGAGCGAGCTAGGGTCGGGTCCGTCTTCAGAAGGCGACCGTGGGTCGATACTCGCCCCACAGTCGTCGCAGGCGGCCGCAGATTTCGCCCAGCGTCACATCCGCCTCGACGCAAGCGATAAAGTGGGGCATCAAGTTCTCGGTGCCGGTGGCCGCCTGTTCGAGGTTGTCGAGCAGGTGGGCGGCCCGGGCAGAATCGCGGCGTGCCCGCAGCGCGGTCAGACGTTGGCACTGGGCCAACTCGACGGCCGGGTCGACGCGCAGCCGCTCGAGGGTGACCGGCTCACCGCCTTGAAAGGAGTTGACGCCGACGACGATCGCCTCACCGTGGTCAACGGCGAGCTGCGCCTGGTAGGCGGCTTCTTGAATCTCGCGCTGGATAAATCCGGCCTCGATCGCCGCCAGGGCGCCTCCCAGCTCGTCAATGCGTTGTAGGTAGGTCTGGGCGCGGGCTTCGATCTCGTCGGTCAGCGCCTCGATCATGTACGACCCACCCAACGGATCGATGCTGTCGGCCACGCCGGACTCGTGGGCGATCACCTGTTGGGTTCGTAGGGCGACCTGGACGGCGGCCTCGGTCGGGAGGCCCAACGCCTCATCCATGCTGTTCGTGTGCAGCGACTGCGTCCCGCCGAGCACGGCCGCCAGCGCTTGCAGGGCCACACGGACCACGTTGTTGACCGGCTGCTGTGCGGTCAGGGTCGATCCGGCGGTCTGGGTGTGGAAACGCAGGCGCCACGAGCGTGGGTCGTGTGCGCCGAAGCGATCGCGCATGATGTGAGCCCACAGGCGTCGGGCCGCTCGAAACTTGGCGACCTCCTCCAGCAGGTTGTTGTGCGCAGCGAAGAAGAAGGCCAGCTGTGGGCCGAATTCATCGACCTGCAGCCCGGCGGCCAGCGCGGCCTGCACGTAGGCGATCGCATCGGCCAGCGTGAAGGCGACCTCCTGGACGGCGGTGGCGCCGGCTTCGCGGATGTGATAGCCCGAGATCGAGATCGTGTTCCAGGCCGGGACGAAATCGTGGCAGTAGCCGAAGACGTCGGTAATCAGGCGCATCGCCGGCTTCGGGGGGAAGATATACGTCCCGCGGGCGACGTACTCTTTGAGGATGTCGTTCTGGATCGTCCCGCGCAGGCTGGCCGGATCGACGCCCTGCCGCTTGGCGACGGCGATCACCATGGCCAACAGGATGGCGGCCGGGGCGTTGATCGTCATGCTGGTCGACACGCGGTCGAGCGGTATGGCCTCGAACAGGCGGGCCATGTCGTCCAGGCAGGAGATGGACACGCCCACCTTGCCCACCTCGCCGGTGGCGATCGGATCGTCGGCATCGAAGCCGATCTGGGTCGGCAAATCAAAGGCGACCGAAAGGCCGGTTTGTCCCTGCTCGAGCAAATAGCGGTAGCGGCGGTTAGATTCCTCGGCCGTGGCATAACCGGCGTATTGGCGCATGGTCCACATACGCCCGCGGTACATCGTCGGTTGGACGCCGCGGGTGAAGGGGAAGTCGCCGGGGAACCCGAGCGCCTCCAGGTAATGCTGGTCGAGGGCGGCGGGCACGTACAGGGGTTCCAGCGAGATGCCGGAAGTCGTCTCGAAGTCCGGCTTGCGCCCCGGCTGCTGTTCCAGCGCCGGTCGCAGGAGCTGGTCGAGCCAGGCCTGGTAGGGTTGGTTGTCCATGCGATGCTCGTTTCAGGCAGGTTGCTGGAAGTCTAACAGACCCAGATCCTGCGCCGTCACGGGGGGTAGGTCGGCGAACTCCGCAAAGGCGGCGTTCACGAAGGACAGGTGCCGGCGGCGGCGCAGGGCCTCGAAAAGGTCGACGTAGCTGGAAGGGACTCGGCGCGCCCACTCCAGCCCGATACGTCGGCTGGCGGAGGAGACCGCCTCACCACTCGCGCCTTCGACCTCGACAAAGCATCCGAAGGGCAGTTCGTCCAGCATCACCAGCGTCTCCTCCAGGCCGAAAGTCTCACGGTACTTCTCGTACACCACGACGAGCCTGAACCCCAGCGCCTGGATCAACGCTCGCGCCGCGGCTGCATCGCCGGCTTCGACCTCGATCTCCCGGCGGCGTTCAGGGTTATCGAGCGCCGCCTTGTAGGTCAGCAGCACGCGTTCGCCGATGCGCAGGCGCAGCACCTCGCCGGCGGCAGACAGCCGGCCATCGGGCGTGTCGTAGCGTTCGTTGCGCTCCAAGTGCCGGGGGGAGACCAGACGTCCTCCGGCGGCCAGAACACGGCGGCGCGCGTCGGCCAGATGGCGCAGGTAGAACTTGGCCTCGATCTCGATCCAGTCGCCGGTCATCTCACTCCATCGTGATGAGCGGCTGGTTGAGCTCGACGCTATCACCCGGCTTGACCCGGATGCGGCCGATGACCCCGTCCCGCGGCGCCTTGAGTTCGTTTTGCATCTTCATCGATTCGAGGATGACCAGGTCCTGGCCACGCGTGACCTGCTGACCCACGGCCACAGGGACGGCCACGATCAGCCCCGGCATGGGCGACCGCAAGTGGTATTCGCCTTGGGTGGCGACCGGGCCGCCCGAGGACTCGCGCAAGCGGCGCTGTCGTTCATCCTCGACCGCCACCACGTGCAGCTGGCCCTGGAGCAGCACGTTCAACCCGAGATCCGACGGCTGCACGTAGGCTTCGTACGAGTAGCCGTCGAGGATCAGCGAGTAGACGGGCTGGCCATAGACCGAGCGGAAGTCGACCTCGAGGCGCTTCCCGTCGACGATGACCTCGTTCTCGGCGTTGATCTCGATCTCGTAGGTCTTGTCGTCCACCCGGGCGATGTACTTCATTCGCAAGGCTCCGTAGGACAAGCTGTCAGCCATCAGCCTACAGCCGTCAGACAAGTGCAACTTCCTACTTGACGCTGATGGCTGATTGCTGATGGCTAGCTGCTATCGATGCATTCTCTCCCACCGGCCGACCCACTTCCAGTTGCTGGTGTCGCGGGCGGCGCGGCGGACGATCTGTGACGCCTGCTGGCTCTCGCGGTGCGCGACCAGCGTGGCCATGATGGCGGCGATCTCCGGATGGGTGTCCTTGCCGTCTTCGGCCCGGCTCATGGAGAAGCGCTCCTCGATGAAGCGGGTGTCGAATTGGCCTCCCATGAAGCGGTGCGAGTCCAGCAGGCTCTGATGGAAGGGGATGTTCGTCTTCACCCCCAGGATGCGATATTCCTCCAGAGCCCGGCGCATGCGCAGGATGGCTTCCCCGCGAGTCTCGCCCCAGACAATCAGCTTGGAGATGAGCGAGTCGTAATACGGCGAAACCTCGAACCCCGGGTACACGCCCGTGTCCACGCGCACGCCCGGGCCGGTGGGCGGCGTGATCATCGTCAGGGTCCCGGTGGAAGGCAGGAAGTTGTTGTATGGATCCTCGGCGTTGATACGGCACTCGATCGCCCAACCGTTGGCCCGGATGTCTTCCTGGGCGTAGTGCAGCTTGCGCCCCCGCGCGATGCGCAGCTGTTCCTTGACGATGTCGACGCCCGTGACCATTTCGGTGACGGGGTGCTCGACCTGCAGCCGCGTGTTCATCTCCAGGAAGAAGAAGTTGCGCTGACTGTCGACCAGGAACTCGATCGTACCGGCGTTCAGGTAGTCGACCGCCCGGGCCGCCTTGCAGGCGACCTCGCCCATCCTCTCGCGCAGCGCATCATCCACGAATGGCGAAGGCGATTCCTCGAGCAGCTTCTGATGCCGGCGCTGCAGCGAGCATTCGCGTTCGCCCAGGTGGATGACCGTTCCTTGCCCATCGGCCAGGATCTGGAACTCGATGTGACGGGCGTCGATGAGCAATTTCTCGAGGTAGACGTTCCCATTGCCGAAAGCCGACTCGGCCTCGCGGCGCGCGGCGTGAAGCAGCCCGGGCAGGTCCTCGAGGCTATTGACCTCGCGCATTCCCTTACCGCCGCCGCCGGCCGTGGCCTTGACCAGTACGGGGAAGCCGATTTTCGGAGCGATGGCCAGAATCTCGTCGTCGCTCAGATCGCCTTCGCCCTCAGTTCCGGGGACGACCGGGATGCCGGCCGCGGTCACCGTTGCCCGGGCGACGGCCTTGTCGCCCATGGCGGTGATGGCGCTCGGCCGCGGCCCGATGAAGATGAGGCCGGCGTCTTCCACTGCCCGGGCGAAGTCGTCACGCTCTGCCAGGAACCCGTAGCCGGGGTGGATGGCTCCGGCGCCGCTGCGAATTGCCAGGTCGATGATCTTGTCGCCGCGCAAATAAGAGTCACGAGCCGGCGCCGGGCCAAGCAGGTAGGCCTCGTCGGCGTAGCGAACGTGCAACGCGGCGCGGTCGGCTTCCGAGTAAACGGCCACCGTCGGGATGCCCAGTTCGCGACAGGCGCGGATGATGCGGACGGCGATCTCCCCTCGGTTGGCAACCAGCACTTTGTTGAACATGGCAGCCTCTCAACCCGACGATGGTCCGACGTCGGTGGTCGGGACCGCGCCCAGGAACACCAACATCCGGCGATTGAACTCATCCGGCTGCTCCTGCGGCAGCATGTGGTGAGCCCCTTCTACTAACCACAACTCCGCCCTGGTGATCCCCCGAACGATATCCCTCGCGTGCTGCTGCGTGGCATGCTCGTCCAGCTCGCCCTGGATAACCAGCGTCGGGCAGATGACGTTCGAGAGCTGATCGGTCAGGCTGAGGGACTTCATGCGGGGGTCCAGCCAGCGGGCCGTCCAGGCGGAGACCAGCGACGGGGCCTTGTCACCGTGCTCGCGCTCAAGAGCCTCGCGCAGTGGGGATCGGGCGGCCGCCGCGGCAATCGAGGCCACGCCGCCGGCGGTGACGGACTCGTAGTAGATGTGGGCCGCGACCGTGATCAGCCGGTCGACTCGCTCCGGGTGCTCGGCCGCCATCAGCAGCGCGATCGATCCGCCGTCGCTGTGCCCAACCAGGCTGACGCGTTCCAGACCGAGGATATCCAGCAGTGTCAGCGCCTCTGCGGCATCCTGACGCAAAAAGTCCCAGGCGAACTCAGCACGGGCATCAGACAGGCCGTAGCCCCAACGATCAAAGGCCAGCACGCGCCAGCCGGCGGCGGTGAGGGCCGGCACCTGCTTGCGCCAGGCTGCGGTCGATCCCAGGCCGTGGTGCAGCAAGACGACGGTCGGCGACGGCGCCGTCCCATGCATCTCCCAGTGCAGGCGGTGCCCGTCGATCAGCAAGCCGCCCTGGGCAGGACTGCACCGGGCTGCGGCCGTGACCGGGCTAGAGAGGGATGTTGCCATGCTTCTTGGCCGGGTTGGCGTCGCGCTTGTTCGAGAGCATCTCCAGCCCGTTGATCAGCCGGGGTCGGGTCTGGCTCGGCTCGATGACATCATCCAGGTATCCACGGGCTGCGGCCACGTAAGGATTGGCGAATCGCTGGCGGTAGTCGGCGACCAAGTCCGCCTTGCGAC
>JBGOYQ010000057.1:0-6846 GCA_041479735.1 Anaerolineae bacterium
AGCCAGCAGATTACGGGGGACGAGGGCGTATTCGGCGTGGACTGCGTACCCGCCCCCGGCGCAGGCCACGCGGTCGCCGGGGCGCAGGTCGCTCAGCCCATCGCCGAAGCCGACAACGGTCCCGGCCGATGCGTACCCCAGCGCCATCGGTTGATCGAGCCGGTTCTGCACGGCCTCCCATGTGGTGAGCACGCCTTCCCGCCGCGCCTTGTCAAGACTCTGGCGGACGAGATCCGGGCGCGAGCGCGCCTTCTCGAGCAGGTTCTTGCCGGCGAACTCGACCAGCATGCGCTCGGTCCCGACCGAAACCAGCGAGGCGCAGGTACGAATCAAGGCCTGCCCACGACCGGGCGTCGGCACGGGCACCTCGACCACCGAGGTCACCCCGCTGCGGATGTCCTGTACGACCTGTTTCATGAATGTGCCTGACGAGGTAGCCGCGATCAGACAGCCTCGCGGCGGATTATAGCATCGCGCCCGTTTGGGACCGGCCGCGGGCGGCAAGCTCGGCGTAGATGGCTTCGACCCGGGGCATGATGACGGCGAAATCGGCCCGCTGGGCGATCAGCCGCGCGTTGTGTACCGCCGCGCTTGAGCGCAAGCCGGCATCGTCCAACGCCCGGTCGATGGCGGCGGCCAGCGCCTCGGGCGAGGCGGGGTCGATCAGCAAGCCGTTCTCCCCAGGCGTCAACCACTCGCGCAGCGACTCCAGATCGCCGGCGATCGGGAAACAACCGCAAGCCATCGCCTCCAGGAGGCTGTTGGGCGTCCCGTCATGCTCGCTGGGCGAAACGGCGATGGCCGCCCGGCGAAACACAGACGCCATCCCGGCCGGGTCCAGCTTCGGCAGCAAACGGACCGACGAGCGCAAGTCGAGGCGGGCGACCCAGGCCTCGGCTTGTGCCTCGCCGGCCATCGCCGGACATACGAATTTGGCCTGCGGGCGGCCCTTCAGGACCATGGGAATGGCGCGGAAGAACGTGTCGCTACGGACGTAGGATCGGAAGCCGCGCGGGTTGACGATCACCGGCACCTCAGCCGGTACCCCTTCCAGCCGGGCCGAATCATTGCCCGCCGGGGCGAAGATGTCGGTCCGCACCCCGCCGTTGCCGGGGAGCACCCAGATCGGCCGGGACGGCGGATAGCCCCACTCGACGGCAAGTCGCGCGTCCCGCGCGCAGTCGGCGTGCAGGCCGTCGGCTCGCTTAAGGGCGAGCCGCGTCGGGCGGCGCATCCCGGGCGAGGCGGGCGCGTGCAAGGTCAAGTCGTTGCCCCAGGTGGAGACCAGCAATGGCGTGGGCGGGGCGGCCTGCGCGGCCAGCATGCCTTCGAAGGGAATACGCATTGCGTGGACCAGGTCGGGGCTGATTTGGTCGATCGCGCTGCTAAGCTGCCGGGCTGCGGCCGGCAGAGTGAACGGGCCAAGCCAGTGGCGGATGGCCGCGCGCAACCAGATAAATCGCGCCGGGCGCATCGCGCCCATCCGCCCGAGGTCCGTCCCGCCGCTGAAGGCGACCGGCACAACCCTTACGGATGCTAGCTTCAGCCCAGGCGAGCATGCGAAGGTCGAGGCCAGGTGGACTTCATAGCCTCGGTCGACGAAGTGCTGGATCCAGTTGAGCGCAATCGGGCTGCGCCCGTCGGCGACAAACAGCAGGCGCACTCAGGCCCTCATTTCCGCCACGGCACTCAGCGCCCGGACGAAGGCGGCGGCCATGGCGTCGATGTTGAACCGTTCGACTGCCAGCCGATACGACTCGGCCCCCATGCTTAGCAGGCGCGCGGGATTCCCCAAAGCCAGATCGAGGGCGGTCACCAGCGCCTGCTCGCTCCCGGCGGAAATCAGCCAGCCATTCGCGGGGGACACCAGGTCGTTTTGTGTCCCGTCACCCTCGGCCACGATCACCGGCAGGCCGTGCGCCATTGCTTGCTGGACCGCCAGGCCGCCGGTCCCGGGCAGGACGAACGCGTCGGCCTGATCGAACAGCGCATCCAGCTCCGGGCCGCGAACGTCGCCGGTGAAACGAACGGATCCTCCGAGCTGCCGAGCCAGCCGTTCGAGGTCGGCCCGTGCCGGGCCATCCCCGGCAATCCAGATCTCCGCCTGCGGGGAGAGCCGTACCCCGGCACGCAAGAGCAGATCGACGCGTTTGCGGGCCTGCAGCCGCCCAATGAACAACAAACGCGGCCGCCTTCCTTCGATCGAGGTGCGCGCTGCCACCGCGGCCGGAGCCGGCAGGACAGCGTTCGCCGCTACAAAGACACGCTGGGCGGGAAAGCCCATGGCACGGTACTGCGCTGCGCCCAGGCTGCTGTAGGCGATCAGCCCGTCGAACCCCTCCAGGTACCGGCGTCGAAACCAGGCGCGGACCTTACCGGGCAAGCCTCGAGCAGCCAGGGCGCCCAGGCCCCAACCAAGCACTGCTCGCCGGCGGCGATGCATCCATCGGATGGCTGCCCGGTTGGACAGGTAGCGCGGGTTGGCCTCCAGGATCAGCACGTCCGGGTCGGCCGAGTCCAGCCACGCCTCAAGACCGGACTGCGCGCACAGGTAGAAAGGTCCGCGGAGGATATGCCGATTCCGCGCCGGGGTCATGCGCGCGGCCTCGAGGCGGTCGACTGCGACGATGCCCTCGTCCGGCCGGGGCTGCCCGGCGAACACATCCAGACCTCCGGTGCAGTCGGAGGCGAGCCGGTCGAAGAAGGCCGCCCGGTAATCCGGCACCACCCTCTGCTGCAGGGCGACCCGTCCTGAGAACTGCGATTGATCAGGCACCGCGTTCGCGCTCCTCCGTTCCCTCGGCTACCAGCCGAACGCCGCCATGTAGCCGTCCAGCATCGTCTCCAACCCCAGCCCGGCCTCTGCCCGCGCCCGCGCCCCGGCCCGGAACCTCGGTTGGTCCCGAACGACATCGGCCGCAGCCCGAGCCAGCGCCGCGAGGTCGGGGCTCGCGAGCCGCCAGGGATCACCACCATACGGGACAATTCGCCCGGCCTCGCCGGTCACCAACTCCGGCAGCGCGCCGGTATCGAAGGACACGACGGGCAACCCGCACGCTAGCGCTTCGATCACGGCGTTGGGGCAGGCGGGCATCACGTCGGCGGAGAACAGGACGTGCGCCGAGCGATCCAGCGCGGGAATGCGTTCCGGCTGGACGATGCCCAGCCAACGCACCGGCAGCCGTGCCTCCGCCAGGGCGCGCACCCTCTCGGGCACGCGACCGGCTACAACCAACTCCACTTGCGCACCGAGGGTGGATTGCACAAGCGGCGCCCACTCCACCGCCCATTCCAGGCCGACCTCATAGCCTCCCGCCAGGTTGGCCTCGACCATCAACAGGCGAATCGGCTCTCGTTCTGGCCCCTCGGCCGCGGCGGGCGCGTATTCATCCAGCGGCACGCCGTTGTGAACGACGGCTGATCGAACCGGCGCGGTGCCGTAGACCCTCTCCCACCAACTTCGCGCAAACCGGCTTTGGTAGGCCACCGAGGTCGCCAAGCGATCTCGGATCAGCCGCAGCATGGCGTTGTTCATCTCGGCCCGCAGGAAGTGCCGGAGACCGGTCCGACGACGGTGGTGCACCCAGTTGATGCCGTTCAGGCGTTGTACGATCGCCGCGCCTCGGCGGCGGGCGCGCCACAGGCCGGGCAGATCGCGCGTCCCCCCAATGACGAGGACCACGTCGCCTGGACCAGCTTCCAGCCCGTAGCCAACGTCGACGCCGCGCGCCGTCAGTCCGCTTGCCAGCCGGCGCTGGAACCCTGCCGGCCCGGCGATGCCGGGAATGCGCGAGGCGAACGTCATCCGATGGGGGTGAGACATGGGTGGCGTGTGGCGACCGCCCTTCGCAGGTCAGGCCGGTGCGAAGACCGGCGCGCCGAGGAGCGCGTCGACGATGCGTTCTGACGCGTGTCCATCGCCAAAGGGATTGGCCGCCCTTGCCATGGCTTCTCGGGCTGCGGGCTGGTCCATCAGCCGCCGCGCTTCGGCCACGATCCGTTCCGGATCGGTCCCGACTAGGCGCGCCGTTCCCGCCTGGATGGCTTCTGGCCGTTCGGTCACCTCGCGCAGCACCAGCACGGGGGTCCCCAGCGCCGGGGCTTCCTCCTGGATGCCGCCCGAGTCGGTCAGGATGATCGTCGCCCGTTTCATCGCGTGCAGCATGGGCAGGTAGTCCAAGGGTTCGATTAATCGGATGTTGCGGGCGCCGGCCAGCATCCGCTCGGCGGGCTCACGCACGTTCGGATTGGGATGCACCGGGTAGACGAAAACAGCATCGTCCCGGTAGATCTCCGCCAGCCGGAGCAGCGCGGTGAAGATCGCTTCCAGCGGCGGCCCAAAGCTTTCGCGCCGGTGCGCGGTGATCAGCACCAGTCGCCGATCGTCGGGCAGCCAGCCCAGAGGGCCGGCGTGGAAGTCGTATGGTCGCGCCAGGATGTCTTGCAGCGCATCGATGACCGGATTGCCGGTCACGATTACGCGCTCGGCCGGAACACCCTCACGCAGCAAGTTGTCGCGCGCCCAGGCGGTCGGCGCGAAGTGCAGGTCGGCCACCGCGCCGGCCACCCGCCGGTTGATCTCCTCCGGGAATGGGCTCCACTTGTCGCCCGTCCTCAACCCGGCCTCGACGTGCCCGACACGGATGTGATGGTAGTAGGCTAGCAGCGCGGCCGCCATCACCGTCGTGGTATCGCCCTGTACCAGGATCCACTCGGGACGCAGCTCCCCCAGCAGCGGATCGAGCTTCTCGAACACGACCGCGGTCAAAGCCGCCAGCGACTGGTCCGGCCGCATCAGGTCCAGGTCATAGTCCGGTCGTATGGCGAACAACTCGAGCACCCGGTCGAGCATGGCACGATGCTGGGCGGTGACGCAGACTCGGGAATCAACCCCCGGCGTCGCCGCCAGCCGGCGCACGACCGGCGCCATCTTGACCGCCTCCGGCCGGGTCCCGAAGATCGACAGCACGCGCAACCGGCGCTCAGGCATCCTTCCGGCCGTTTCCGAGGACATACATGTGGAAGCCGGCCGCGGACCAGGCCGACCGATCCCAGACCCCGCGGCTGTCGACTGCCGTCCGACCGGGCATCTGCTTCGCCACGCGGGCTGGATCCAACTTCCGAAAGGCGGCGTGATCGACTAGCAGCACCACCGCCTCGGCGTCTCGTAGCGCCTCCTCCAGCGTCGCCGCGGCCTGCGCGCCGGGCGCAGTCGCCGTCGGCATGAAGGGTTCGTAAGTGCGAACGATGGCGCCGCCCACCGCCAGCCGCCGGGCGACCTCGATCGCCGGGCTCTCGCGCAGGTCGTCCACGTCCGCCTTGTAGGCCAACCCGAGCGCGGCCACACGCCGGCCCTTCAGCGTTCCCAGCGCGCGTTCGACCAGCGACGCGGCCACCCCCGGCTGGTCGTCGTTGACCTGCCGCGCCTGCCGGATGAGCGCCGTCTGCTCGGGGGCCGCTTCGACCAGGAACCAGGGATCGACCGAGATGCAGTGCCCGCCCACGCCCGGCCCCGGCCGCAGGATATCGACGCGCGGATGGCGGTTAGCTAGGGCGATCGCCTCCCAGATGTCGACGCCGAACCGCTCGGCCAGCCGGGAGAACTCATTGGCCACGGCGATATTGACGTCGCGGTAGGTGTTCTCCATCAGCTTGACCATCTCGGCCGTCGTGGCGTCGGTCAGGACGATCTCGCCGCGCACGAACGCCGAGTACAGGTCGCGCCCGGCTTCGGCCGATGCCCGGTCGACGCCGCCGATGACGCGGTCGTTCTCGACCAACTCGCGCAGGATCTGGCCCGGCAACACACGTTCGGGCGAGTAGGCCAGACGGAAATCGCTGCCGGCCTTCAAGCCGGAGCGCTCCAGGATCGGGCCGATCAGGTCGACCGTCGTGCGCGGAGGAGAGGTGGACTCGAGCACGACCAGGTTACCGAGGCGCAGGTGCGGGACAATCGACTTGGCCGCCGAGGTGACCGCCTGCATGTCGGCCCGCTTGTCCTCCAGGATCGGTGTCGGCACGGCGATGATGAAGGCGTCGGCCGGCTCAGGCCGCGGACCCAGGCGCAGGTTCCCTGAGCGGAAAGCGGTCTCCACCAGGCTGCGCAGACCCGGCTCTTGGATATGGATGCCGCCGTTCTCCAGCACCTTGAGGACTTGGGCGTTGACGTCCACGCCCAGGACGCGCAGGCCGTTGCTGGCGAAGGTGCTGGCCGTGGGAAGGCCGATGTAACCCAGCCCGAGCACACAGATCGTCGCGAATTCCACCCAGCTGTCCCCTGCACGCGAGGTGGCCTATTATCCCATATTCAGCCTTTCGCCCGCCGCGCGCCTCCCTACAGCCAGCCAATTACGGAGGGGCCTGCTCTATAATCAGGGCGCTACCTGCACACGGAGTCGCCATGACCACCTCGACGCGTTCCAGTTCCTCGCCCCTATCGCTCACATCCCTCGCGTTGCCGGCGCTGGTCCTGACCCTGGGGCTGCAAACGCTGCGCATCTTCATTCCTACCCTGGGCTGGTACCTGCGCGATACGTTGGGCGTAGGCTCGGCGACGCTCGGGATGTACGCCTTTGGGACATTCCTGGTCGGCTTCCTGGCGCCGCTCGTCTGGCGCCTTCCGGGCTCGCGGACCGGCCTGTGGGTGACAGCCGGAGGCGTAGCCCTCGTCCGGCTGGCCGAGCAGCTTATCCCTCAGCCGGCGATTGTGCTCTGGCTGAGTATGTTGGGCACTGCGTTGTTCCTGATGTTCCTGCCCATCTTCGTCGGCCACGCTCGTTCGTTGGGGAACGGTGCCACCGCGGTGCGGCTGGCTGCCGGTTTCGCGTTGGGAATGGCCCTCGACAG
>JBGOYQ010000058.1:0-6827 GCA_041479735.1 Anaerolineae bacterium
GACCGTCGCAGCCGTGTGCGTCCGTCTTGGCTTCTGGCAATTGGACCGCCTGGCGCAGCGGCGTGCCAAGAACGCTCGTATCGATGCCCAGATGGACGCCGAACCCATCCGGCTGACCGGTGCGAACGTCAACGTGCCCGACATCGAATATCGCCGCGTGGTCGCCCGCGGTGTCTTCGATCCCGCTCATTCGATCGCCCTGGCCAACCGAGCGCGGAATGATGAACCCGGCGTGCACCTGGTGACGCCGTTCAGGCTGGATGGTACCGACCAGGCCGTCCTCGTCGATCGAGGCTGGATACCGGCCGTCGATTCGGCGCGGCTGGCCTGGGCGCACTACGACGTGAGTGGCACGCTGGAGATCACCGGCATCGCCCGTGCCAGCCGGCCGGAACCGGGCTGGTCGCTTCTGGCCGATCCGACCCGCGGCCCCGGTGCCGCACCCCTCGACTCATGGCGGGTCCTGAATATCGACGCCATACAGACTCAGGTCCCCTACCGCGTGTTGCCCGTGGCCATCGAAGTGACCGGAGATCCCCAGCCCGGCAGCCCCTGGCCCGACCCGGACATCGATCTGACCGACGGGCCGCACCTGAGTTACGCAGTCCAGTGGTTTTCGTTCGCCGCGATCGCGCTGGTCGGGGGCGGACTGTGGCTCCGATACAGCCTGGCCCATCCGCCGGTCGTCAGCCAACTGGAGTAGCCCATATGCTGGCCCTCGTATTCGCCGTCGCCGCGGCCGTGCTCGACTGGGTGGGGGTGGCGCGCAAGCGCAGCTCGCTGGAGTACGTCGGCAAGCCGGCCGTCCTGATGATGCTGATCGTCTGGCTCTTGAGCCAGGCTCCATCACCCATGCCCTTCCCCGCCACGCTGTTTCTGATCGGCCTGTTCGCTTCCTTGCTTGGGGACATCCTTCTAATGGTCCCCGGCAACCGATTCTTGGGCGGGTTGGCGGCCTTCCTGGTCGCCGACCTGGCCTATATCGCGGCCCTCAACGGCACCGGCCTCCCGCCGCTGGCATGGGGGTTGCCGCTGGCGGCCGCTGTGGCCGTGACCATTGCCATTCTGCTGGACCGCCTCCGCCGCGGCCTGCAATCCTCCGGGCACGGCTGGGTATTTCCCTTCATCGCTTTCTATGGAATCGCGCTGGGAGGGATGGTGTGGAGCGCGGTCGCCACGCCGTTTCGCCCGACATGGCCACCGCTGGCCGGCTGGGTGGTCGCGGTCGGCGGCCTGTTGTTCTTCGTCTCCGACGTGACCAACGTGTGGAACCGCTTCCTCCAGCCGGTGCGCGGAGGGCGGCTTACCACCCACATCCTGTATCACGCCGGCCAGATCACCCTGACCAGCGGCATGCTGCTCATGCTGCGCGTGCCGTAGGCCTACGGCGCCTGGCTCCAATGTGGATTCGAAAGACGCGGCGCGCCCGGCAGTCGGCGCAGGCGAGCCGCGATCGCGTCTATTTCCGGGTGCGCGCTAGACCTGAATAAAGTGCTCGGCCTCCACCCCTTGCCAATCGGCTCCCTGCGGCAATCGCAGGAATCCTGAGACGACCGGGGCGGCGCGCCGCATCTCCTCGGCCAGGCGCAACGCCAGACGCTGCATCGAGAAATGGGCGTTGGCCGCCGCGCGCAGCTCGGCCAGGTGGTACGCCTGACGCAAGTTGAAGGTCATCAGCACGCGCCGGTTGAATCCGTTGGGGACAACATACGCGGCGACCTCGGGGTTCCACTTACTCAGCTGCACGTAGGCGCCGGCAGCCGCCTCCATCGCCCGCCGATAGGCCGCCTCAATGCCGGCCTGGGCGAACAGGCGCGGGACGGCGAACCCCAACGATGCGGTTAAGCGCTGGGGAGCCTGGGTCATCAACCGATGGCGCTTGAGCTCGAAGTAGGCACCCTGGTCGAGGGTCACCTCGGCGGTGAAGGTCATGTGCTCGAGGGCGCGAAGCGGATCGTCGAAGCGTCCGAGCCGGGCGAGGAGCGTCTCGGCCAACATGCGGCGCTCGGGCCCGGCCAGCCCGCGCACGTGGTCGAGCACCTGCTCGAACGATCCCAAGCTGAACGGGTACAGCGCTCCGGCCAGGACTCTCGACTCCCCCTCCGGATCCGTTTCGACCAGCCGAAACCAATCCGGGGACCGACCCGCCGGCAACGAGTTCGCCCTTCGAGCCAGCTCAATCGGGGTCTCGCTTAGATAGGGCGTAGGGTTGGCGTACTTAAGCAGCGTCGGGATCTCGCGCTCTGCGGCCGTCCGGACCTGGTCACCGATGGCTCGCACCTCCGCCAGCGGATGGGCGAGCATCTTGCGGATGGCGTGCTCGAGGACGCGGGCGTTGGCGGTCATCCCCAAATTCGCCAGCGCCGCGGCAGGCAACAGGAATCGCCCGGCATCGATGTAGCGGGAGCGAACCCGGCCGTCCCACTTTTCGTCCGATTCGCCCGGGCGGCGAGGATTGGCCTCCTGCACGACGCGACGCAGCGCGTCCAGCGACTCGTGGTAAGCGGCAAACAGCCCGTCGCACGCGCTCCGGTACGCCGCCTCGTGCTCGGTCCCGACCACCTCCGGGGCGACGTAATATCCCTGCGGGTCCCACTTCTGATAGCGCGTGGACTTCTCCGTGTAGGATGCCAAGCGGTTGCCTTCGATGCACTCGACGGCCAGGCGCGAGACGTTCTCGAAGGCAAGGTGCAGGACGGCGTGCTCGGCCACGGACGCGTGTCCATAGCCGACGACCCATTTCTCGTGGAACTCGGCCGACTTCTCCTCGGAGAGCTCGGCGGCGATCTGCTCAAATGAAAGCGGTGACCTGGATGTCTTGGCGAAGGTCACCGCGATGGTCTCGGGGCTCAGGCGGCGGGGGGAAAGCAGATACACCCGTCGCGGGAAAGGTTCAGCCATGGTCTGCCTCCAGGGCGGCGGCGAGGATCGGGCGAGCCCGGGCGATGTCGCGCCGTATCTGCTCCATCAGCGCCTCGGGCCCCGGAAACCGCCGTTCGTCGCGCAGGCGTTCGATGAAGACTAACGTCATCGGCTGATCGTAGATCGCCTGGTCGAAATCAAGCAGGTGAGCCTCGATGACCGGGGCGGCGGCGGTGTTCTCGAACGTGGGCCGCAGACCGATGTTGGTGACGGCCGGCCACCTCTTCCCGCCCATCTCGGCCAAGGACGCGTACACCCCGGGGCCAGGGTAGGCGCGTTCGTCCCACACCTTGAGGTTGGCGGTCGGGATGCCAATGCGCTTCCCCCGCCCCGCCCCGCGTACGACCTTGCCCGGCAGCCGGAACGGACGCCCCAGGTACTCGGCGACGTGGGTCACGTCGCCGGCCCGCAGCGCCTCACGTACGCGCGTGGAGCTGATGACTTCGCCGCCGACCAGGACCGGCGGCACGACATGGAATGCGAAACTGCGCTCCGCGCCGGCGCGCTCGAGGAAGTAGCGGTTGCCTTCCCGGTTGTGTCCGAGCGAGAAGTCTTCCCCGACCCACAAGGATTTCAACCCCAGGTGCCGCCCGAGCAAGTCGAGGAACCCGGAGGCGGTGACCAGCGATAGGGCCTCGTCGAAACGCTGGGTAATCACCCGGTCGACCCCGAGGTTGCCCAGCAGCTCGGCCTTTTCGTCCGGAGAGGAGATGTAGAACGTCGGCTGGCGGCCGCGCAGCACGACCGACGGATGCGGGAAGAAGGTCAGGACGACGGCCGGCCATCCGGCCCGCCGGGCATCCTGAACCATGGCGCCGATCAGCGCCTGATGGCCCCGGTGGACGCCGTCGAACGAGCCGATCGTCAACGCGCTGCTGGCCAGGTTCAGCTCGGAGATGTCGTTGGCACGCAGCATCGGCAGGCTACTCCTGGAACACCTTGCGCGGGTGCCACAGGCTTCCCCCCTCGACCGCTTCGAGAATGGCGGCCAGCTCGCCGTCCGGCCCCAGGCCGCGGGCCATCCCGGACGAAGCCGGGGCAGCTGGCAGGCGATGGCCGTGACGGACGGCTTCGAGCTGTTCCGCATCCAGTCGGACAATCGGCATTTGCGGCAGGGCGTCGGCGGCTGGTCGGACGTACTCCTCCCAGCTGTCCGCACCGAACGAATCCTCGAGCTTCGCCAGGCTGACGGCCTGGTCGATGTCGAAGGGCCCGGCCTTGGTGCGCCTCAATGCCGCCAGGTAAGCCCCGGTCCCCAGACACTCGCCCAGGTCGTTGGCCAATGAGCGGACGTACGTCCCGGCGGAACACTCGATGGCCAGCGCGAGATCGGGCGGTTGGTAATCGGCCAATTCCAGAAGATGTATGGTCACGCTGCGTGGCGCCAGATCGACCGGCTCGCCTGCTCTGGCCATGTCGTAGGCCCGCCGGCCTTGCAGCTTGATGGCCGAGAACGGGGGCGGGGCCTGCCGGATCTCTCCCAGGAATTGTGGGAGGGCGGCCTGAATCTGGTCGATTGTGGGCAGCTGCTCGGATCGGCGGACGATCTCCCCATCCCCATCGTAGGTCTTGGTCGTCGCACCGAAACGGATAGTTGCTTCGTAGCGTTTAGACGTCGTCGACAGATACTCGCTTAATCGGGTGGCCGGTCCGAGGCACAGGACCAACACGCCCGAGGCGCGCGGGTCCAGGGTTCCGGCGTGCCCGACCTTGCGGATCCCGGTCCCCTGGCGCACCAGGCTGACAATCCGATGGGACGTGGGACCAAAGGGTTTGTCGACGATGATGAGTCCGAAATCCCTCATGCTCCAACTTCGGTGCCGTTCAGGAGGGCACGTGTAGCCTCCAGGACGCGAGCGCGCACGTCTTCCGGGTTGCCGTCGATGGTCGCCCCGGCCGCCAGCTCGTGGCCGCCGCCGCCGAAGGCTTCTGCGACGCGGGCGACGTTCCACCCCTCGCGGCAGCGCCAGCTAACCTTGGTCTTGCTGCCCGGCTGCTCCACGAAGATCATCGCCACCCGTTGCCCTTCGATGGTCCCGAGCAGGTTGATCAGGTCGGCGTCGTCGTTGCCCGGATAGGCGCTGACGCGGCGATCCTCCTGGGTCAGCGTGGCCCAAACCATTCCGCCGTCCTGTTCCAGGCTGGCCAGGCCGCGCCCCCAGAATCGAGCGGCATTGAAAGTGTGGCGATTGAGCCCGCGTTCATATATCTCGGACAGCGGGGCCCCGCGCTCGATCAGATCGACGGCTTTGCGCATCAGGTCGGGAGTGACGTTGGGAGTCCGGAAACCGATCGTATCGGTCACGATGCCCGCCAGCAAGTTGGTGGCCACGCGCTCGTCAATAGGCAGGGCCAGTTCCGTGGCCAGATCGTAGATGACCTCGGCCGTAGCCGCGGCGTCTGGCGTCACCAGGTTGGCTTCAGCGAACCGTGTGTTGGTGGCGTGATGGTCGATGTTGATGCCCGGTGGCAGGGGAAGCCGATCGGGCGGGATACCCATGCGGTCGATGGCAGAGCAATCCACCGCCACAAGAAGGTCGATGGCGGCCGGGATGGCGTGCAAGACATCCGCGGCGCCGGGAAGAAAACGGTAACGCGCCGGCACCCCGTCGGCCAGGACGGGTTCGACCTTCTTGCCGGCCAGACTCAGGCTGATCGTCAGCGCCAGCATCGATCCGACGGCATCGCCGTCGGGGCGCTCGTGCGAGATGACGGCGATATGCTGGGCGGCCTTGAGCATTGCAGACGCCCGCGCGATGTCAGCCTTCACTCGTGTCAGCCTCGCCGTTCTCGGGTGTCGCGTTCAACTGCTTCAACAAGGCTTCGATCTTGGCGCCCTGGTCCGCCGAGTCGTCCCAGCGGAAGCGGACCTTGGGGAAGGCACGCAACTCGATCCGGCGCGCCAGCTCCGTTCGGAAGAAGCCGCGGGCGCCGTCAAGCGCCCGCAGGATTTCCTGACGCCGCTCCGCCGCATCGAAAGCGGTCACGTAGATGGTGGCGAAGGACAGCTCCCGGTCGACCTCGACCCCCGTGATCGTGACCATCTCTAGCCGCGGGTCAGCTACGCCCCGGCGAAGCAGGTCGGCCATCTCGTTTCGAATGCGCTCAGCGATCCGCAAGACGCGCGTGTTGCTGGGCATACCCGGCCCCTAAGCCGCCACCACCGTCTCTTCGCCGTAGCTCTCCAGGATGTCGCCGACCTGGAACCCATCGAAGCCTTTGACCCCGATGCCGCATTCGAATCCGGCGCGGGCCTCGCGCTCGTCTTCCTTCTCGTGTTTGAGGGAGCTGACCGGCCCGTCGGCGATCTCCTGACCCGCGCGCAGCACGCGGATGCGGGCGTTGCGACGAATCTCGCCTTCTTGGACGAAGCATCCGGCGATGTGGCCGATCTTGGGGATGCGGAACACCGCCCGCACCTCGGCTTTGCCAATGACTACACGCCGGGTCTCGGGCGCGAGCATCCCCTTGAGAGCCTTGTCGATGTCCTCAGTCAGGCGATAGATGATGTCGTACAGGCGAATATCGACTCCCTCAGTCTCCGCCAGCTTGCGCGCCGCCTGGTCGGCGACGACGTTGAAGCCAACGATGATGGCGTCCGAGGCGGCCGCCAGCATGATGTCGTTCTCACCGACGTTGCCAGTCGCCGAGTGCAGGACGTTAACCTTGATCTCTCCGGCGGCGAGCTCACTCAGGGACGAGACGATCGGCTCGAGCGAGCCTTGCACGTCCGCCTTGACGATCAGGCGCAACTCCTGCGCCTTGCCGGCCTGGAACGCCTCGAAGAACTGATCCAAGGTCAGCGCCTTCGAGGCGGCCTGCGGCTGCTGAGCCTGGGTCGTGCGTTCGGAGGCCATCGCCCGCGCCTCCCGCTCGGACTCGGCCACGCTGAACAACTCGCCGGC
>JBGOYQ010000059.1:0-6721 GCA_041479735.1 Anaerolineae bacterium
GTCTCGCTCGGTGTCTCGGTTGGGGACGGAACGAGTGTTTCTGACGGGGTTTCCGTCGGGGAGGTGGTGGGCGTTGGAGTGGGCGTTGGCGTGTCGGTTGGTGCCGGTGTGCTGGACGGCAGGGGAGTGGCCGTCGGCAGATTGAGGGCGAAATGCACGCGGGCCTCGGCGCTGCCGCCCTTGGTGGAGCGCACCTCGAGCTGCAAGGTGATTGGGCCATTCGGCAGGCCGGTTGGGTCCCAATCGGCCAGCTTCGAGGGCTGATCGTGGGCCTGACCGCTGACGGCGATCCGGGTCCAGCTCGACGGATCGGTCCCGATCCCGTAGCGCAGCACCCAGTCTTTGAAGTCGGCCGACGCGGCGGCCTTCCCGAACACCGAGACCGGCCCTGACACGATCGTGCCTCCCTCGGACGGGATGGTAATACCCAGGTTCGGGCGCGGGCTGTCCGCCGTGCAGGTCTGATCGGGTATGAAGAACAGGTCGCTCTTCTTGATCCCGATCCCGTCCAGCCATTTCTGGCCCTGCGGGTCGTCTTGCAGCCACTTCCTGGCCCAGGGATCTCCGACGCTGAGGCCTAAGCGTTCTGTCGCCAAATCCCTGCAGGCATCTGCCGCCAACTCAAGCGAATAGCTGTCGACCCACACCTTCTGCCACAGGTCCTTCTCCTTCGTCAGCGGTGGCTGGTCGGGCGCGAAGACCTCGGTTCGGTCCGAAGGGCACCACTCGGACGGCTCCGCGCCCGAGACGCTGCAGATCACCTTCTCCGCAATTGACTGCGGGCGCGAGAAGGGCGTAGGGTTGTCGCCCGTGATCCTGGACTCGGCGAACTGCATGAACTGATTCCAGATGGGTGCCGCGCCGGTGAGGCCGGTGGTGTGCTCCATCGGTGTGAAGTCGGCGTTGCCCACCCACACGCCCACGGCCAAGTCGGGCGTGTAGCCCATCGTCCAGTTGTCGCGGAAGTCATTGGTAGTGCCGGTCTTGGCGGCCACCGGGAACGGCAGGTGGAGGGGGGAGTTGGGCCCGAAGGAAGGCGTGCGGGCCTGGTTATCCGACAGGATCGAGGTCATCAAGTAGGCGTGCTCAGGGCTGATGACCTGTTCGGCCGCCGGCAGCTGATATTCGAAGACGACCTTGCCGGACACGTCAATGATCCGCGAGATCGCGTGCGTGGGCGAACGCAGGCCCCCGTTGGCGAAGATGGCGAAAGCCGCGGTGAACTCGAGCGGCGTGACCTCGCCGCCGCCGAGCGTAAGCGCCAAACCGTAATCGTCGCGAGTGAGCGTCGTGATGCCCATCCGCCGGGCGAACGAAATCAGCCCCGGGTTGTTGGGAGTGCCGTACACGCCCACGAAGTCGAGGGTCTTGACGGCCGGGACATTGTATGAGTTGGCCAGCGCCGTCCGCACTGTCACCGGTCCGTGGAAACGCTCGTCGTAGTTGACGGGCTTGTAAGGCGGATGGGGATCGGAAGGCTGTCCGGATGGCGGGAACTCAGAGGGGACGTCCCAGATAAGCGTCGCCGGAGTCCAGCCCTTCTCGAACGCCGCGGTGTAGGTTAGAGGTTTGATCGACGACCCCGGCTGTCGAGGCCGGATGGCCATGTTTATCTGGCCGTGGCTGGCCTCGTCGTTGTAGTCGGCCGAACCGACCATCGCCAGGATCTCGCCCGTTCCAGGGCGGATAGCCACCAGCGCGCCGTCTGTGACGTGTTTGTCGGTCAACGAGTCGACTTGCTGCTTGACCATGTCTTGCGCGGCCTGCTCCAGCACCGGATCGAGCGTCGTGTAGACCGTGAAGCCGGAGCGGTAGATGGTCTGCGGGTCGTACATCTGCTCCAACACGGTCCGCACGTAGGTTACCCAGTGCGGGAACCGCATCTGGACGTCGGGCTTGGGAAATTCGAAGTTGGCCAGCTCGGCCGCGGCCGCCCCGGCCTCCTCGGGCGAGACGCAGATCGCCTCCGGCGCGTTGCTGACGTAGATACAACCTTGCTCGGTGCTGGCCTGCACCATCAGGCCCAGGACCTGGCGCTGCCGATTGAGTGTGACATCGCGGTTGGCGTAAATGTCGTATACCGCTGGCGCCTGGACCAGGCCGGCTAAGAAGGAAGCCTGTGTCAAGGTCAGCTTCTCGGCCGAGGTGTTGAAATAGGTCTGGGCAGCGGCTTCGACGCCATAGGCGATGTTGCCATAGTAAGCCTGGTTGAGGTAGAGCTCGAGGATCTCGTCCTTGGTGTAGCGGCGGGTGATCTCAGCCGCCAGCATGATCTCGCGGATCTTGCGCAAAGCGGTCCTCTGGGTCCGCTCATCGGCGGTGAACAGCAGACTGCGCGTCACCTGCTGGGTGATGGTCGATGCGCCCGAGACCGTGTCCCCTTGTTGGTAGTTCTGCCAGATGGCGCGCACGATGGCCCAAGCGTCGAAGCCCGGGTGGCTGTAGTACAGCTTGTCCTCGGTGGCGATCGTGGCTGCCACGAGATAGGGTGAGATCTTGGTCAGCGGGACGTAAGTGCGCCGTCCCGCCTGTGGATCGAGGATCTCGTACAGCAAGTTGCCATCGCGATCGAGGATGCGGGTGGTCTCGAATTGGGGCGCGCGGCTGCGCAGGTCGTCGACGGAGGGCAGACCGGCGGCCAGCGTGTAGTACTGGTACAAGCCGAAGGAGACGACGGCGATCGCCGCGGCGACGAGCAGGAAGAGCGCCAGGATCGCCATGCGCAGCGCGCAGCCTCCGCAACTGCTCCAGCGTGAGCCGCGCCCCGAGCGCCGAGTCTGCCCCGTGCTCCCCGGAGGAGGCGGAATGTACGCGGCCGGGGTCACGCGCGTCGCCCCTAGGTCGCGCTCGGGGACGCGTCGCGGCAAAGGCATTCCATCGCCGTCCATTGCCAGCGGCAGGCGGCGCGTCGGCGCCACAATCGGGGGCTCATCCGGCTCAGAGGCGGACGCGCTCGCTGGACGCTCGAGGTCATTTGAGGCAGGGGCCGGAATCTGGAGAGGTTCGTTCAAGTCGAACGCCTGCGTGGGCGCCTCGGCTCGAGCGACCGATGTATCAATGGGATCAGGGGAAGCCTCGTCGTTCTCGCCTTCAGATTGCGGGTTGGCAGGTGGAGGCTGCGGGGCGTCGGCTGCACGCAGCAGCCGGCGGAAACGCTGCGACGAATCATCCGGCCCAGGGGCCGGCTCGTCGCTTTGCGGATGGTCCTTCATGCCGGGCGATTATAGCATGCAGGGGCGGGGGCGGCTCGTCTCCAGCTACGGCCGGCTCATGACGAGGACGTTCCACAGCCCGCGCATGGTCGTGTCCCCGGCCTGATTCTTGACCTCGACGGCCAGGCGGATGGACCCGCCGCCGATCCGGGGGAGAGGCTTAGTGTCTTCGACTGTGAGATCGGCGTGGATCGTATCACCGATGAGGACCGGCTTGACGAACTTCCACTCGCTGATGTCGCGCCAGGCCATGACCGTCCCTTCTAGGACGCCGGTCCGCGTGGCCAGCCCGGAGGCAATCGACAGACCCAACAACCCGTGGGCGACCCGCTGTCCGAAGGGCGTCGTCTGGGCGAAGACTGCGTCGGTGTGGATCAGATTGAAATCCCCGGTCAGGCCGGCGAAGGCGATGATGTCGCTCTCGGCGATCGTACGGCCGGGAGTGACGATGGTCTGGCCGACGGAGAACTCCTCGAAATATAGGCCTCGGCGGAACGCAGACGTGCTGCCCATCTTGCCTCCTGTTGGCGCGCGGTCATTCTAGCATGCCTTTGACCGCAGCCTATTCCGTTCGTACAATGTCTCCCATGCGTTCCTGGTCGATCCCCGCCGCAGGCGTGCACTCGCTGTGCCTGGCAGCCGACGCGCGCTCGAGCGTCACCGACTACGGCGACGATCAAATCTGGGAAGTCGGCCTCGAGGGGGGTGACCCTCCGGCCCTGGCTATCCAAACGAGTTACGGGAGGAGAGCGCGCTCGATGCGCATCTTCCCGGCCATCTCGATTGAGGGACGTGTAGTAAGCGACCCTGGTCGGTTCGCGACGCCCGCCGCTGTCGTCCGACTCGCCCCGAACTACCTTCAGGTCGATTTCTCGCCCAGCCCGGGGCTACAGGCGAGTGCCGAGTATTGGGTGACCGATTCGCACACGCTGGCGGGACGGGTCACGCTTCGCAACGAGTCCGCGACCGATTTGGAGCCTCGCTTCATCCTGCACGCCGTCCTCCGCCCGGATGAGGGCGGCGCCACGCTGGCGCCGGCCGTGGTCGCAGGCGTCACCGTCCTGGCCGGGCGAACGGGCGGTCTCACCCCTGTCGTCTTTCTGAGTGGAGGCGCAGCGGTCGAGAAGAGCCCGTATCCAGGCCTGGCGATCCTATGCCCCCTGACACCGGGGAGCGAACGTTCTCTGGTGTGGGCGGAAGCCGGGTTGGGCGACCTGCCCTCGTCATTTGCCGCCGCCAGGGCGGTGGCGGCGCGGCCCTGGGACGCGGAACTCGCTCGCCTGGAGCAGCTCAACGAGTCAACGATCGAATTCACGACCGGGGATCCCGATTGGGACGCGGCCCTGACGATGGCGCAGAAGGTCGCCGTCGGGAGCTTCTTGACTCGAACGCCCGCCGTGCCCCATCCTGCTTCCGTCGGCCCGCGCCGGCCCGACATGGGCTACTCTGCGATGGGCGATGGCGCGGAATACGAGGGCGGATGGGAGGCGCAGGATGCCGGGCGAGCCTACCTGATCGCACAGGCGGTGACGGCCTGTGCGCCGCAGCTCGCGAAGCGCGTCGTTCTCAACTTCCTGGCGAGCCAGACCGCCGACGGCTCGGTCGATTGGAAGGCCGGCCTCTCCGGCCGGCGTCACCCGGCGCTGTGCGTGCCGCTGCTGGCGTCAATCGCCTGGCGGGTCTTCCAAGACACGCTCGATCGGGAGTTCCTCCAGCAGGCGTTCCCCAGTCTGCTCAAGTTTGCCGAGCGCTGGTTCCAGCCCGACCATGATCGCGACCAGGATGGTTGGCCGGAATGGGACACCGCCGTACAGGCGATGCTCGAAGACAATCCGACCTTCGTGAGCTGGCATGCCTGGGGACAGGGCGTCGACACGACTTGCGCCGAGACGCAGGATCTGGCGGCCTACCTGGTGCACGAGTGCGACGCGCTCGTGCAGATGGCCGAGGTGCTGGGCGAGACCGGGATCGCCGACAAGTTGGGCGCCCGCGCTGTCGCCTTGCGCGCGGCCGTCGAGAGCGAATGGGATGGACAACGGGCTGTATATCGCCATCGGGACCGCGCAACGCACGCCGCGCCCCAGGGAGCGGCGCTCGGCAAGGGGCATGGAGCTTTTGACCTATCCATTGGCAAGACGTTCGAGCCGCCCGTCCGGTTGACTCTCCGCTGCCGCGGCCCAGAAGTCGGACCGAAGTCGATCGAGGTCGCCATTCGAGGGCAGGGATCGACGGGGCGCGGCCGCCTCGAGAAGTTGACCCAGGATGACTTCCACTGGTTTTGGGGATTCGGAACGGCCACTACGACGCGGGCCTTTCGTCGAATCGAGGCGGTCGAGGTGCGCGGGGCGGGGGAATCCTTCGAGACTGAGGTCGCGGTCGCCGACTTCACACGCCAGGATCTCACCCAGCTCCTGCCTTTCTGGGCGGGCATCCCCAGCCCGGCTCGGGCCGAGCGCCTGGTTCGCCGGACGCTGCTTGACCCGGAGCGCTACTGGCGTCCGTTCGGCCTGCCGGCGTGCTCGGCCAGGGACACCGCGTATCGCGCCGACCGGCGGGGCGGAGCCGGAGGTATATCCATGCTCTGGAACGTCATGCTGGGCGAGGCCTTGGTGAACTACGGGTATCGGGAGCAGGCGGCGGCGCTGCTGACCCGCCTGATGGCGGCAACAATCGGAAGCCTGCGCAACGACCACGCCTTCCGCACCTCCTACAACCCGGACCGTTTGGAGGGGTTGGGCGACCTCAATGACGTCGCCGGACTCGCGCCGGTCGGGCTCATGTTGCGCGTCCTCGGTATCCGGCTCCACACACCGCGCAAGCTGCATCTCGAGGGCGGGCACGTGTTCCCCTGGCCGGTCACGCTGCGCTGGAGGGGCCTGGAAGTTCGGCGTGAACCCGGGAGGACTTACGTGACCTTCCCCAACGGTGAGGCCTTAGAGGTCGACGAGGAAGAACCGCGCCTGATCGAGCAGTTGGACTAGCCGCAAAGGCGTCCTACAATGGGGCATGGCGGGCGGCTCCGGAGCGGTGGGCTTCTCGCCGTTCAGGACGCGCTCCGCGACGCACCCGGCCTTGGGCACGGTGAGCTCTTGATGGTTGGCGCGAGTCACTGCGGGCGCAGAAGACTCTGATCGCTCGCTTGAGGCGAGACGGGTTGATCTCTGAATCGGTTCACGACGAGCTGGTGTCCGAGATCGACCTCGGATTGCAGTCGGGCGAGCTGCCTTGGATGAGGGAGGTGGCCTCGGTGGATATCCGTTACCTGCTCTTCTCCGTCATCCATGGCCGGGACCTCGAGACGGCGACTGATCGTCTCTCTGCGAAGGGCCTCTTGGTCACGCGCATTCAAAGTTGGGGCGGTTTCCTGACCCAGCCCAATCACCTGCTCATGATCGGCGTCCCTGAGCCGGGGCTGGACGAGGCCATGCAGACGCTCCAGGAGGCCTGCCACACGCGGGTCGAGTATGTCCCGCCTCCGTTCGAAAGCATGCCCGGCCCGATCGGACCAC
>JBGOYQ010000060.1:0-6658 GCA_041479735.1 Anaerolineae bacterium
CTCGACCCGCGCTGACCGAGGGCCCTCGTGGCACCATGCCAGCATGCGGTCGAGATCCTCTTGTTCGCCCTCGAACACGGCCTCGACGCGCCCGTCCGCCAGGTTGCGTACCCAGCCTGTGATACTCAGGTGAGCCGCGGCCTGCATCGTGTAGTAGCGGAAACTGACCCCCTGCACCATCCCCGACACAATCACGTGTGCGCCTGCCTTGGCCATGGTCCACAACCTCGCTAGCCGTCTTTGCCTTAGGAATATACACCGCCCACGCACGCGGGGAAACGCAACCGCCCGGCAGGCAGGCTGCCGGGCGGCGATTGCTCCTATTCGGCTCGGCGATTCAGGGTCCGAAGACCCAGAATCCGGCCCGGCCGGCCAGGGCCAGGAGCGGCCCAGGCAGCAGCCCAAACACGAAGGTCCCCAGGGCCATTAGTCCGACGGTCAGGTTCAACCAACCTTCGGACCGGACGACCGGATCACCCAGCTTCATGTACATGACCACCACGACGCGCAAGTAGTAGTAAGCCGAGATCAGCGAGGTTACCACGCCCAGGATGGCCAACCACACGAGCCCGGCATCCAGCACGGCGCGGAACAGGTAGAACTTACCGATGAATCCGATCGTCGGCGGGACGCCCGTGAGCGAGAACATGAACACGGCCATCGCCAGCGCCAGCCCCGGCCGACGCGCCCCGAGTCCGGCGTAGTCATCCAGCAATAGCCCCTTCCCCTCGGCCGACTCCAGCGCCACGACCACACCCCACGCCCCCAGGTTGGTCACGGCGTAGGCTAACAGGTAGAACAAAGCGCCGCTGACGGCCTCGGGCGCCACACGTCCTACGGCCGCCGCCGGCAAGGCCATCAGGATGTACCCGGCGTGGGCGATGCTGGAGTATGCCAGCAGCCGCTTGATGTTCGACTGCGCGATGGCGGCGATATTCCCCCAGATCATCGTCAGCGCCGAAAGCGCCATTGCCGCCGGCATCCACTCTGCCGCCAGGCCGGGAAAAGCAACCAGGAAGACGCGCAGCAGCGCAGCGAAGCCGGCTGCCTTCACCGCGACGGACATGAACGCCGTCACCGGTGACGGCGCACCCTGGTAGACGTCGGGGGTCCACATATGAAAGGGGACGGCGGCTACCTTGAAACCCAGGCTGACCAGGATCAGGGCCGCGCCGATCAGCAGCAACACATGGTCGACTCGGCCCAGCTGCACGGCCTGCACGATCCCCTGGAAACCGGTCGTGTGCGCCGCGCCGAAGACCAGGGCGATCCCGTACACCTCGAAGCTCGAGGCGAATGCGCCCAGGATGAAGTACTTCATGGCCGACTCTTCCGAGTCCGGGCGAGGCCGGGCGAACCCGGCCAGCACGTAGAGGGGGATCGACAGCGTCTCCAGGCCGAGGAACACGACGATCAGATCGCCGGCCATGGCCATCAGCATCATGCCGACGATCACGAACATCATCAGCGCGTAGTACTCGCCCCGCTCGATGCCCATCCGCCGCAGGTAGTCGTAGGCCAGTGCGATCCCGACGATGCCGGCAATCAGGAAGACGCACTGCAGGAATGCGGCGAATCCGTCGGCCAGGACCATTCCGCCGAAGGCCTGTTGCGGCTGTCTCGATTGGACCAGCGTCACCGCCATCGCCGCGGCCAAGCCGGCCGCCGCCAGAAGGCCCGTGATCCCTTTTCGGCCATGGGGCACATACAGGTCGACGATCAATAGCAGGCACGCCGAACTGGCGACGATAACCAGGGGCAGGACGGCGGAGAAATCCGACGACGTCATGGCTAGTGCGCCGCCAGCGCCGCCGTCTGCACCGCGGCGACTAGCTTACCCACCGACGGCGAGATCAGATTGAAGAACGGCGCCGGATACAAGCCGATCCAGAAGATCAGGATGAGTAAGGGCGCCAGGGTCACGACCTCGCGCCAGCCCAAATCCTTGAGCCGCTTGTTCTCTTCTTTGTCCAATGGCCCCATGAACATCCGCTGGAACATGTACAGCAGGTAGACCGCGGCCAGGATCACGCCGATCGCCGCCAGCCCGGCGAACCATGGTGACCCGATGGCCTGTGAGCCGAAGGCGCCGAGCAGGATCGTGAACTCGCCGACGAAGCCGTTCAATCCCGGCAGGCCCATGGATGAGAGCGTGATGATCAGTGTCAGGGCGGCATAGACCGGCATCACTTTCCACAGCCCGCCGAATGCGTCGAACTCACGCGTATGTCGTCGCTCGTAGATCATGCCCACCGCAAGGAACAGCGCCCCTGTGCTCAGCCCGTGGTTAATCATCTGCAAGAGCCCGCCCTGTATGCCCTGCGGGTTGAGGGCGAACAATCCAAGCATGACGAAGCCCAGGTGGCTGACCGACGAATAGGCGACTAGCTTCTTGACGTCGCGCTGCGCGTAGGAGACGGCAGCGCCGTACAAGATCCCGATGACCGCCAGCCCGGCGATCCATGGCGCGAAGCGCACGGTCGCTTCCGGGAAGAGCGGGATGTTGAAGCGCAGGAAGCCGTACGTGCCCATCTTGAGCAGGACGCCCGCCAGGATGACGGAGCCGGCCGTCGGCGCCTCGACATGGGCGTCCGGTAGCCAGGAGTGCAACGGCCACATCGGCACCTTGATGGCGAACGCGGCCGCGAAGGCCAGGAACAGCCAGGTCTGGATGTTGAGCGGAATGCCGCCGCGGGCGATCAGATCCGGCACGGAGAACGTCCCCATCTGCAGCGCCAGCCAGACAATGGCCAGCAGCATCAGGATCGACCCGGCCATCGTGTACAAAAAGAACTTGATGGCGGCGTACATCCGCCGTGGCCCGCCCCAGATGCCGATCAAGAAGTACATCGGCACCAGCGTGAATTCCCAGAAGACGTAGAACAAGAACAGGTCTTGCGCCAGGAACACCCCCACCATCCCGACCTCGAGCAACAGGAAGAACGCCATGAACTCCTTGACCCGCTCCTCGATCGCGGTCCAGGTCGACAGGATCGAGATGGGCGTGAGCAGCGTCGTCAGCAGGACCAGCAGTATGCTCAGGCCATCGATTCCGATGTGATACTCGATCGTCCACGTGCCCACCTGAATCCAGGGGGCGCGCACGACCATCTGCAGGTCGGGGTTGGAGCGGTCGAACTGGGCCAGCATCACCAGGCTGAGGCCAAATGTGATCAGCGACGTGATCAGCGCCGTCCAGCGGATCAGCGAAATCCGTTCCCTGGGCAGCAGCAGGATCACCAGTATCCCGACCAGCGGGAAGAAGGCGACCATGTTCAGGATCGAAAACCAAGAGTTCATGCGAATGCCTCAGCTCAGAGATCGAAGCAGGAAATAGCCCATCATCACGACCAGACCGGCCAGGATGTAGATGCCGTAGTTGCGCACGCGGCCCGTCTGCAAACGCCGCAAGCCTTCGGCGGTCGAGCGGGTCCACTCCGCCAGACGCGCCGAGGCACCATCGATGACGGGTAGGTCGAAGCTTTCCGCCATCCAGCGCGTCCCCGCCCGGAAGGATTGTGCGATGACGCGGTCGTGGAACCAGTTGTGCCAGAAGGACCAGTCAATCGTGTTAGCCAGGAACCCCGCCAGCCAGACATAGCGGCGAACGACCAGGAAATCGTACAGCTCGTCGACCCACCATTTGTGCTGCATGCCAACGAAGGCGGGGCCCAGGTCCCGGGCCAACGGATCCGGCTGATTCTCGAGCAGCGGCTTGCGCCCATACAGCAGCCAGGCTAGGCCGATGGCCAGGAGCGCGATGGCCGTCGACAAGGCGGCGACGAGTGGGTTGAACGGTACGGCATGGGCCGACTCGAGCACGTGTTCCAGCCACCGCCCGAGCGTGTCCACCCCGGGCAGGTTGAGTGCACCGCCCAGAATGCTCAAGCCGGCCAGAACCATCAAGGGCACGGTCATAATGGGCGGATTTTCGTGTGCGTGGGCGGCGGCCTCGGAACGCGGGCTGCCGAAGAAGACCATCAGCACCTGACGTCCCATGTAGAAGGCGGTCATCAACGCCGCCGCCGCCAGGACGACGTAGACGACAATGTTGGTCGAGGCCGAGGAGGCCAGAATCTCATCCTTGGAGAAGAACCCGGCCAGCGGCGGGATGCCGGCCAGCGCCAGCGCCCCGATCAGGTACACCCAGAAGGTGACCCGCATGCGCCCCCGCAGGCCGCCCATGTTGCGCATGTCCTGCGGATCGAAGTGACCGCTTGCCTCACCGTGGCCGGCCACGGCGTGATGGCCGTGCTCGATACCCTGGATTACCGATCCCGAACCAAGGAAAAGGAGCGCCTTGAAGAAGGCATGTGCCACCAGGTGGAACATGCCGGCAACGTAGGCGCCCATGCCCACGGCGGCGATCATGAAGCCAAGCTGGCTGATGGTCGAGTAGGCCAGCACTTTCTTGATGTCGAACTGCGCGACGGCGATGGTAGCGGCGAAGAAGGCGGTCGCCGCGCCGATGATCACCACGATGTTGGACGAAATCGGCGCCAACTGGAACAGCACGTGGGTGCGGACGATCATGTAGATGCCGGCCGTCACCATCGTGGCGGCGTGGATCAACGCCGAGACCGGCGTCGGGCCGGCCATGGCGTCCGGCAGCCAGACGTACAGCGGGATCTGGGCCGACTTGCCTGCCGCGCCGACCAGCAGGAATAACGTGATCACCGTGATCGTGCCGCCGGCCGCCGCGCCGAGCGCCTGCGCGCTTTCGAAGACCCGATCGAACTGCAGCGACTTGAACGTCCAGAACGTCAGGAACATCGCCAGAAGAAAGCCCAGATCGCCGATGCGGTTGACGATGAACGCCTTCTTGGCGGCCAGGGCGTTGCCGATGCCGTCCTTGCCCTTCTCAAACCAGAAGCCGATCAGGAGGTAGGAGCATAGGCCCACGCCCTCCCAGCCGACGAACAGCGTCAGGAAGCTGTCGCCGGAGACCAGGATCATCATCGCTGCGACGAACAGGTTGAAGTAGACGAAGAAGCGGGTGAAGCGGCCGGGGTCGCCGTTCAGGCGCACGTCCTCGTGCATGTAGCCATAGGCGTAGATGTGGATCAGCGTGCTGACGCCGGTGACCATCAGCATCATCGTCGCCGAGAGTGTGTCGACCTTGATCGCCCAGGCCACGTCCAGTCCGCCGACCGTGATCCAGTCCGCCACCGGCACGCGCGCCCCTTCCGGATGACCCAGCAGCGCCGCCAGCTGCAGGCAGGCGACGACGAACGACAAGCCGACGGCGCCCGAGGCGACGATCGCCGTGAAGCGTTCGCCCAGGCGCCGCCCGAGAACCATGTTGATGAGCAGGCCGAGGATCGGCAATCCCACGATCAGGGGCGCGTACGCGAACAACCCCCAACCCTGCACTACCTCACGCAAGAGCATCCGAGACCTCCACCGACCATCCCCCGCCGCGCTTCGCCGTCCGGTCCCGGCCGGCTAGCCCTTCAGGCTGCTCAGCTCGTCGACGTCGATGCTGTGCTTGGTCTTGAAGATGGCCACGATCAGGGCCAGCCCGACGGCCACCTCGGCCGCGGCGACGGCTATGACAAAGAACACAAACACCTGCCCGCTCATGTCCTGCAACGCCCGCGCGTAGGCGATGAAGGCCAGGTTGGCGGCGTTGAGCATCAGCTCGACCGACATGAACGCCAAGATCGCGTTGCGGCGGATCAGCACGCCGACGACGCCGATGGTGAACAGTACGGCCGAAAGGGCCACGACGTAGTTCGTCGGGACATTCATCGCGGCTTTCCCTCCGGCTCGTCGCGGGTCAGTGCGATCGCCCCGACCATCGCCGCCAACAGCAGGACCGACGTCGCCTCGAACGGCAATAGGTAGCGGCTGAAGAGCAGTTCGCCGACCGCCTGGGGGCTCCCAAAACCCTGCAGGACGGCTTGGCTGGCAAGCGCCAGACTGGGGCGCCCCAGCAGGGCGTAGACCAGGGTGGCCATCAGCGCCAGCCCGAGGGTGATCGCCACCGGCATCTGCCAGGGCAGGTCCGGGCCGGTGCCGGCTTGCTGGCTCCCGAGGAGCATGATGACAAATAAGAACAGCACCATGATCGCGCCGGTGTAGACGGTGACTTGCACCATGGCGATGAAGGCCGCGTTCAGCAACAGATACAAGACCGCCACCGTCGCCAGGTTGAGGACCAGGAACAGCGCCGAGTAGACCGAGTTGCGGGCGAAGAGCATGCTGATCGCCGCCAAGATGGCGATGGCCGCCAGGAACAGGAAGACAGCCAAGTCCGTTGTCATGATCTCACCTTGCGGGACCCCCCACGAGCGCAGTCATCATTTGGGATTCTGCATCTCGGGGATAGCCCGGTCGAACTTGCCCGGAGCGGTCTGGGCCGGCGTAGGCCGGCCGCCCGGCGGCACCGGCACGAGCAACATCTCCTTAGTGTAGATCGCCTGGCGCCGATCGGTGAACGACAGCTCGTAGTTGTGCTCCAGGACGATCGCCTCCGTCGGGCAGGCGTCCTCGCAATAGCCGCAGAAGATGCAGCGCAGCATGTTGATCTCGTACGTGCTGGCGTAGCGCTCGCCCGGTGAGAAGCGCTGCTCGTCGGTGTTCTCGGCCGCCTCGACGAAGATGGCGTCCGCCGGGCAGGCCGCGGCGCACAGCGCGCAGCCGATGCACTTCTCCA
>JBGOYQ010000061.1:0-6580 GCA_041479735.1 Anaerolineae bacterium
AGGTCATCATCACGACCACCCCGCCCCCGGAGCCGACGCCGACCCCCTAGACGCGTATGTCGAAACCAGTCGTGGCGCTCGTCGGGCGGCCGAACGTCGGCAAGTCCACCCTGTTCAACCGGCTGGCAGGCGAACGCCTGGCAGTCGTGGATGACCGCCCCGGCACGACGCGCGATCGCCTCGTGGCCGAAGCCGAATGGCGTGGCGTGACATTCAACGTCGTGGACACCGGCGGGATCGACCCCTCCGGCTTGCGACGCAGTGAACCCCTGTCGCTCGACTCGGCCGACTACATCCCCCAAATTCGAGCTCAGGCCGAGATGGCCGCCGGCGGCGCCGATGCCGTGTTGTTCCTGGTGGATGGCGAGAGCGGTGTCACCCCGGCCGACGAGGAGGTGGCCGCTATCCTGCGTCGCGGGCAGGTCCAGCGTGACGGTATCCCCTACCCTCCCATCCTGCTGGTGGTCAATCGCTGCGACAACGCCGAGAGGCGCAAGCAGGCTGTTCAGTTCTACGAACTGGGGATGGGGGATCCACTGCCGATTTCATCCCTGCACGGCACGGGCACCGGCGACATGCTCGATCGACTGATCGATGCCATGGGTGCCTTGGCCGTGGTCCGCGAGCCGGACGAAGCCTCGGTCCGGTTGGCGATCCTGGGTCGGCCGAACGTCGGCAAATCCAGCTTGCTCAATCGCCTGCTGGGCGAGGAGCGCGTGATCGTGTCTCCGATTCCCGGAACGACGCGCGACGCAGTCGACACGTCCCTGACATACTACGGGACGGCGGTGACGCTGATCGACACGGCCGGTATCCGCCGCCGCGGGCATATCGACCCGGGCGTCGAGAAGTACTCGGTGCTGCGCGCCCTCAAGGCCATCGAGCGCTCGGACGTCGCTCTCCTGGTCCTGGACGCGCAGGACGGCGCGACCGCTCAGGACGCCCACATCGCCGGGATGGTGTTGGACAAGATGAAGAGCGTCGTCGTGGTGGTGAACAAGTGGGACGCCGTCCTCAAGGACACGGACACCATGGCGGAGTTCGCTCAACGCGTCCGTCAGGCGTTGAGCTTTCTCGACTACGTGCCGGTGCTGTTCATCTCGGCCAAGACCGGACAGCGGGTGGACCAGGTCCTGCCGACGGCGCTCCGGGTGCAGGAGGAACGGTTGCGCCGCATCCCGACCTCCGACATCAACCGCCTGCTGCGTGACGCGGTGGCGCAGCACGCGCCACCTTCGAAGGCCGGCGTCCGGCTCAAGATCCTGTATGGTTCCCAGGTGCGAACCGATCCGCCGACGTTCTTGTTTCACGTCAATGACCCGCGCCTGGTGCACTTCAGCTACGAGCGCTTCCTCGAGAATCGCATCCGCCAGGAGTATGGATTCCTGGGGACGCCGTTGCGCCTGTCTTTCCGCAAACGATCGGGCGGCGAGAAGAGGTAACCTCGCCGGCACCGACGGCAGTCGGTCGCACATCGATGCAATCGCGGACTCGCCGAGGCCGCAACAGCCAGCAGCTTGTTGGGGCGAATCGACGGCTTCCGCGAATGGCGCACTGGTCAGGGTTGTCAGCCCCCAGTGCGGGTGTTATCATCGAATCCGTGTCTGAGCCCCGCCTGGTAGACCCCGCAGCCTCCGAACGACAGACCTCCGGCCTGGCTAACTCACTGGTCGAGCTGTTGCAGACCGCGCTCATCGCCGGGTTGTTGTTCCTGGCCGTCAACCTCGTCACGGCCCGAATACGCGTGGAAGGGTCGAGCATGGAGCCCAGCCTGCATGACGGCGAGATGGTCGTCGTCAACCGGCTGGCGTATCGTTGGTCGACGCCGGCACGGGGCGACATTATCGTCTTCCGGTTCCCGCTCGATCCGAGCCGGCGTTTCATCAAGCGCATCATCGGCCTGCCGGGGGATGTCGTCCAGGCTCGGGCGGGCAAGATCTACATCAACGACGCCCCGCTGGACGAACCCTACATCGCCGCCGCCCCGCGCTACTCAGGCGAATGGGTCGTAGCCGCCTCGGATCTATTTGTTCTGGGCGACAATCGTAACAACTCGTCCGATTCACAGAACTGGGGGTTGCTGCCGACCGCGGATGTCATCGGCAAGGCGATCGTCGTATATTGGCCGCCCAACGATGTCGGGCTGATCCCGCATTACAGCCTGACGGCTTCGGCGAAGAACTGAATCCCGCTCCGGTGTTATGCTACAATCGATCCATCTTTCGCCGGCGAGGCCGTCCTGGCCATCCGGCACGTTCCGGCTCAAAAGGTGCAACCGGCCCGATCATCGCCGTCGAGGCAGCCGGGAATGAGCCGCTCCAGCCCTGACGCGTGCGCCGATCCGACGCCGGGCGCGCGCAGTCCCTTCAGGTCAGTGGCGCCCAGGTATTGAGAAGATGCCCGAACAGAATCCAACGACGTATCCGTGCCGGGAGTGTCAAATTGGCACGCTGCGCCCGAAGCAGGTGAGCTACTTCATCCGGCAGGGACGGCAGCTGGTCAGTGTGCCGGATTTTCCCGCCTGGGTATGCGATTTCTGCGGCAACCGGGAGTACGACGCCGGCGCACTGGCGGAGCTCAACGCCATGTTGGAGAACAACCGCAGGACGCTGCGCCAGCCGCGCCGCCCCCGCCCCAAGACCGACCCCGAGCAGCCGCGCCCCCCGGCCGACCCACGCCGTCGGCCTTAGGCCCGTCGGGAAGGGCGTCCGCGATCGAGGCTCAATGACGGAAGACACCGGCAAGCGCAATCCGCCTCGGGTGATCGTCATCGCCGACGTCGAGAGCAACGCCCAATCCCTCATCAAGCGGGTGCTGGTTCCGGCCGGCATGCAAGCCTGGACCGAGACCAGCAAGACGCCTCCTTGCGACGTTTTGATCGTCGACGTCACCCAGCTGCGCGGCGACCCGCTCGCAGGCCTGCGATCGCGTCGCGAGTCTGGCGACGAAACGCCGGCGATCGTCATCGCCTCGCACTTCTCGCCCAACCGCCTGCGTGACCTGTTTCGCCTGAATGTCGGCGACATCCTGCTCAAACCTTATCGCCCCGAAGACCTGCTGAAGGCCATCTTCGATCTCAGCGAACTGCGATCGGTCGAAACCAACACCAAGATCCTGGCCCACAAGCTGGATGCGCTGCGCGAGCAATTCCGGCGCCGCTCGGAGGAGATACGCACGCTGAGCGAGATCGGGCGTTCAGTCGTTAGTCTGACCGACCTCGATCCGATCCTGACGCGGGTGGTCGAGGCGGCCGCATTCATGACCGATGCCGAGGAGGCCAATATCTACCTGGCCGAGCCCGGCACCAGCGATCTTGTCCTGCGGGCCAGCAAGCAGGCCGGCGAGAAAAACGCCAGTTTGCAGCGCCTGAGAGTCTACGACACGCTCGTGGGACAGGTGTACCAGACCGGCGAGCCGCTTCTTCACCAGCCCTCGCTGGAAGGGGGCACCGTCAAAGTCCAGACCGGCTTCCTGGTTCAGGCGCTGATTGAGGTGCCGCTGCGGGTCGGCCCAAAGGTGGTCGGCGTGCTGGGCGTGTATAACCGGCTCGCGTCGCGTGCGTTCACCGACCATCAGCTCACGCTGCTCACGGCCCTGGCCGATTGGGCTGGCGTCGCTTTGGAACACGCCTCGTTGCTGCGCAAGTCGCGCGCCACGGAGGGCGGGACCGGGCCGATGGGGATGGCGATGGCACCCCAGGCGATGATCGACGGTTTGCAGAAAGCCGCTGCCGGGCTGGATGCTGCGCTGCAGGCTTCGCCTGGCTCAATCGCCGAACCGCAAAGGCTGAAGCTGGACGAGGTCCGCACCACGCTGCGGCAACTCGGCAACCTGCCGGTCGGCGTGATCGGCAAGGACCAGGCCGACGGGCTGGTGGATATCCAAGGATTGGTGCGCGAGGTCATCGAGGCGGTCCAGCCTGAGGCCAAACTCAGCGGGATGGAGATCGTGGCCAAGCCTGGAGCAGCTTTCCCCCACATGGCCTTGGACGGCGATCGTGTCAGCCAGGTAGTCGACTCGCTGATTAACGCCGGCATTCGGCGAGCTGGGAAGGGCCGAATTCTGGTAGAGGTGAACCGCTGCCAGATTCGTCAAGGCCGCAGCAGCGAGATCGCGGTCCCGGCCGGATTGCGGCTGCTCGACGGCCAATGGCTGGCCATCACCGTGACCGACGGCAGCCCCGGGCTGTCCGCCGACACGCTGTGGGCGCTCAGCTCGCAGACGCCCGACCCGTCTGCCGGCCAGAGCGGGCCGGGGTTGTCGATGGGTGAGACGCGCATGATCGCCCAGAGCATGGGCGGGGTGTTGTGGCAGGAGCAGCACCCTGGTGCGACCAGTATCACCTTGGCGATACCCGCCTGGTAGGCGGAGGCGTCTATGGCTCATAAACCCGTCTCGATTGAAGCCTATACCACCAGCCACCGCATTCTGGGGCGCATCACCCCTGGCGCGACCGGGTTATACAGCTTCCTGAACATCCCCACGACCTCGACACTCGAAATCGAGGGCGCTCACCTGAGCCGCCTGCACCAACCCGGCCGGCTGGTCGCCCGCTACCCGTCGGTGTGGATCGCCAAGCGCCAAGTCGTCGCCATCCTGTTGAGCAATCGCGTCGAGTTGGGCACGACCGGCGTCGCTCGCGGGGGTTACACGACCAGCGTGCCGCACTGGGTGCACATCATTCTGGGAGGCTACGAGCTGCGAGGCATGATCGAGACGGCCGGCAAGTTCAACTTCAGCTCGGTGATATTCGAGGCCAGCAGTACGTTCATCCCGATATACCAGTGCAAACTTGCGGCCATTCTGTTTTCCAACATCCAGACCGAGTCGCCGGCGATGCTGTTCAATCGCGACATGGTCGACGGGATGGCCCTTCTGCCCCGCGAGGAAATTCCCGCAGAAACCCAACCACCCTCCCAGGCGACCCCAGCCGCCTAACCAAATGCGGAAGACGGTTCGCCTGCGCGGTTTGGAATCTGCTGCATGTCGGTTGGGCTTTGCCCAATCGACACATGCTTTCATCATCCCACAAGTGACCCCATCTGTCTCGGCATGCGCCTGATTGGCCGTACACAACCAAAGCGGGCGGCGGATCGATCGCGGAGACGATTTCAGCCTCGGTCTCCTGACGCCAAGAGCATCTCCTCAGCGCCCCCCTCCGCGCTTCAATGGGTGTCCTGACATTTGACTTAGGGGCCTGCCTTCGAAGTGTTTGCCCGGCTACCCCATTCACCCTCCGCCTTTCGCTTCCCTTGGTCTATAATCCCCGAAGGAGCCGCAAGCAGGGGGACTGAATGAGGCTTCTTGGCCTGGTGGCTGTCTGGCTGGCCGGCGTGGCCATCGGGTGGGTGCTCGGCCTGGCCGCCTGGCAGTGGCTGATCCTCGCCGCCGTTGCCTCGGTCGCCGCCTTCCTTTTCCGCCCTCGATTTACCGTGCTGTTCGTGCTCGTCGCCGCCGTATGCCTCGGGGCGGCGCGCTTTCAGGCTGCGCAGCCTGGCGGCGACCCGTCCGCCCTGCGCGCATTCAACGATCGACCTGAGATGGTTCACCTGACTGGCGTAGTATCGGCCTTCCCCGAGCCACGCGAATACGCGACGCTCCTGCGAGTTCAGGCCGACTCGATTCGCACGCCGGGCGGCGGTCAGGCCGTCCCGATCCACGGCGCGGTCCTGATTCGGGCGGACCCTGTGCTTGACTGGTCGTACGGCGATCGCGTCGAGGCCTTCGGCCGGATCGAGACCCCGCCCGTCTTTCAGGATTTCTCCTACCGCGAGTACCTGGCCCGACAGGACATCTTCAGCTGGATGACCAGCGCCCAGGTCCGCCGATTGGGCGTCCACCACGGCAATCCAATCCTCCAACTCATCTTCGATACTCGCGCCCGGGCGCTCGACCGAATCTACCGCCTATTCCCAGACCCGGAGGCCTCGTTGCTCGCCGGCATCCTCTTGGGCATCGAAGCGCGCATCCCGGAACCCGTGCGCCAGGCATTCAACGCCACCGGCACGGCGCACATCATCGCCATCTCCGGTTTCAACATCACTATCATCGCTGCGTTGTTCACCTCCCTGTTCACTCGCGTGCTGGGCAGGCTGCGCGGGGCCGCCTTGTCCTGTCTGGTGATTGGCGTGTACACCGTGCTCGTCGGCGCCGACGCCGCCGTCGTCCGGGCGGCGCTCATGGCCGGACTGACTTTCCTGGCCTTGCGCCTTGGCCGCCAGAACGAGGCACTGTCCGCTCTGGCGGTGTCTGCGTTTCTGATGACGGCTGTCAATCCGATGGTCCTGTGGGACGTCGGCTTCCAACTGTCGTTCGCCGCCACGCTCGGTCTCGTGCTGTACTCGGAGCCTCTGAAGCGATCGTTTCAGGCGTTGGTAACCCGTTGGCTAACCGAGGACGAGGCGGAGCGCGTCTCGGGACCGGTGAGCGAATACGCGCTGTTCACCCTGGCGGCGCAGCTCACGACGCTGCCTTTGACCGCCTACTACTTCCGACGGCTTACGCTGGTCGGATTGGCGCCAACCCGGTCATCCTGCCGGCGCAACCGGCGGTCATGATCCTGGGTGGCCTGGCCACACTG
>JBGOYQ010000062.1:0-6541 GCA_041479735.1 Anaerolineae bacterium
CGCGTCCTCCAGCCGGCGGACCTTGTCGAGACGACGGACTCACGCCGAGCAGGTTGGCTACTGAACGGGAATGACCTCCCAATGAACCCCGGCGTCCTCGGTGCGGTACAGGGTAGCCGGATCGGACAGGGCCCAGCCATGGTCGGGGTCGACGAAGACGACGCGCTCGACGCCGACATCGCCTGCCAGCTGCGGGTCCAGGGCGATCGAAGGTTTCCAGGTATGCCCGCCGTCGGTTGAGGCGATCAGCGTGCTACGGCCCAGCCCGATGAACACGCGTTGCGGGCCGGGCGCGGCCAGGTCGGCGACGTGGCCGGTGAGCGACAGGTTGTTCTTGCCAGGGTTTCCCGGCGGCGTGGCGGCGGCCATCAAGGACCAGCTGGCGCCTCCATCCGAGGACCCGAACAGCGCCTTGTCCATCATGATGGTCGCCCCCTCGCCGCCGCATAGCAGCCACAGGTGCGACGCGTCAGCTGCCGCCAGGAGTTTGACGGTGCACATCCGCGCCGTCGTCGGGTCGGCCAGCAAGTGCCAGGTCGACCCATTATCGTGGGTCACGGCCAGCTGACCGGACGTCGGCGCCATGGCGCTCCACGACAGCAGCCAACTATCCGCAGCCCCGTAGCGCTGCAGAACCGCCTGATCTCCGGCGAACGGTGGCTGCGTCGGCAACGGCGTCCAAGCCCCGCCCCCGATAGAGCTTGAGAGAAGCTGCAGCCCGCATGCGCCCGCCGCGGAGCAACTGCGTGCCACCGCCCAAACGTCCTCTCCGCCACCCGCCAAGGCTATGACTTCGGCCGAGACGGGATCGAGAGTCCACGAGTCGCCCCCATCATGCGTCGAGAACAGACTCGGCCCGAAGGCCCAGCCGTCCTGAAGGCTGCCGAAGGCCAAGTGGCGCGCCCCGGGGACGCCCGGGTCGGCGGCTCCCAGCATACCTTGCGGCGCGGCAAGCACCGACCAGGTCTTGCCGCCGTCAACCGACTTCCGAAGCGCCAGCGGGCAATTGCCCTGGGAGTCACACGCCGCCCCCAACACCCATCCGTGGGTGGAATCGATGAATACCAGGTCGGAAAGCGTGGTAAGCGGAACCGGCGCCAGCGTCAGCGCGGGTGTGGGCGGGATGGGCGTCAGTGTCTGCGTCGCGGTGGCCGAAGGCTCTGGGCTGGGCGTCACGGACGAGGTTGGGGAAATCAAACGGACCGGTGCTCGCGAGCAACCGGCCAGGAGGAGAACGGCAGCACTTGTGCAGGCCATCACAACTCGCCCAGCAGCACATCTGATCTGCGTTGACAAGGTCATCATCCTCGGGAGTGTCCTTGGGTCTTTAAACCCAAACCGCGCCTTGGAGCTTGCTCAAGGCTCCATTGCGCGGATTGAGGAGGAGAATGCATCCACCATTATCCTCATTCCAATGAGCGCCGAATGAAACCTTCTTTAGCAGTGGCTTAATCCCCCGCCCAGGCCGCCAGAATGGCTTCAAGCGGGATCGGGCCGGCCCGCAGCACCACGGGAAGTGCCTGCGTGCAATCGACGACGGTCGAAGGCACCCCACCCGGCGTCCGGCCGCCATCCAGGAGCACTTCGACCCCGTCCCTCAGTGCGGCGCTGACCTCGGCCGCAGTGAGACTGTCCGCGCCGCCGGAGCGATTGGCGGACGTAACCGCCAGAGGCCCGGCCGCGGCCAGGAGCGCCAGGGCGATCGGATGCCCGGGGACACGAACACCGACCGTCGGCCCGGGGTTAATCTCGTCCGGCAGATCCGGATGACGGGGGACCACCAACGTCAATGGGCCCGGCCAGAACCTCTTGGCCAGTCTTTGGGCCGACGCGTTCAACGGAAGGGCGACCTTAAGGACCGCATCCACATCCGGCAGCAGCACAGGAATCGCCTTGTCCGCGCCTCGGTCTTTCACCTTGTACAGCCGGCTAACGGCGGCACGTTGGAAGACTTGCGCTCCAACCCCGTAAACCGTGTCGGTCGGAAACGCCACCAACCCGCCCCGGCGTAGCGCCAGCACCGCCTGGTCCACGGACAGCGGATCGTCTCCGGGCAGGACGACGGCACGCATCCCGCGATCAGCCCCCCGTCTCGATGACCAGCACGCGATCCGTGCCGGCCAGATCCCTCTCGAACTTCAGCTGCGCCGATGGAAATGCTTCGCGCGCCGCGGCGAACGCGGCCGGGCCTGCCTCGGCCTCGATCTCCAGCAAAGCGAACCCGCCTCGCGCCAGGGCGGATGGCAGCTGCGCCAACAGACGGCGGGTCAAAGCCAGACCATCTGCGCCTCCATCCAGCGCCAGGCGTGGTTCGCGGGCTGCGACGGGCAGCCGGCCCAGTTGTGAGGTCGGGATGTACGGCAGGTTGGCGCACACCAGATCGAACGGGCCCCGGAATGGGGTCAGCAAATCAGCCTGGACGAACGCGATCGGGTGACCCGGGGCGAGCGCGGCGCCATTCGCGCGGGCGACAGCCAGGGCCGCCCGTGAGACGTCGGTCGCCCAGACCTCGAGCCGTGGGAGAAGCGCAGCCAGGCTCACGGCGATGCAGCCGGAACCGGTTCCGACATCGATGACTCGGGGTCGTCCGTTCATCCGCGCTACGACTTCGATCGTCCGCTCGACCAGGAGCTCGGTCTCTGGGCGCGGGATCAACACATCCGGCGTCAACCGGAAGCGCCGTCCGAAGAACTCCCACCATCCTAGGACGTATGGCAGGGCCGCGCCACGGCTGCAGCGCTCGACGCGTTCCCAATACTGCTTCGCCTGCGCGGGGCGCAACGCGCCTTCCGGGTGGGCCAGGATGAAGGCCCGGTTGACTGAAAGCAAATCCGCCAGCAATACCTGCGCATCCAATCGGGGGCTGTCGCTAGTCGCTTCCAGCGCCTGGCTGGCGGCCGCCAGCGTCTCGCCGATGGAGGCCGGGTTGGCGTCCAAGGCTCAGGCTTGCGCCGCCTGCAGGCGCTTGGCCTCATCCCGAGTAGCCAGTTCGTCGATAAAGACGTCCAGACCGCCGTCGAGAATGGTCGGCAGGTTGTGAGAGGAGATGCCGACACGGTGATCGGTGACGCGGGATTGAGGGAAGTTATATGTCCGGATCTTCTCGGAGCGTTCGCCCGTGCCGACTTGCGACCGGCGTGCGGCGTCGACCTCCGCCTGGCGCTTCTCCATGGCCATCTCGTACAGGCGCGCCCGCAGGATGCTCATGGCGCGCGTGCGGTTCTGCAATTGAGAGCGCTCGTCCTGGCACTGGACGACGATGCCGCTCGGCAAGTGGGTCAGCCGGACGGCGGTGGCATTCTTCTGGACGTTCTGGCCCCCGGCGCCGGCCGAGCGGTAGACGTCCATCTTGATGTCCTTCTCGGGGATGTCGATTTCGACCTCATCCACTTCGGCCAGGACGGCCACGGTAGCGGTCGAGGTGTGGATGCGCCCTTGGGCTTCGGTCTGGGGGACGCGCTGCACGCGATGCACGCCGGACTCGTACTTGAGTCGCGAGTACGCGCCGGCGCCCTTGACCTGGAAGATGATTTCTTTGAAGCCGCCGATGCCGGTCTCGTGTTGCGACAGGATCTCGACCGACCAGCTGCGTGCTTCCCCGTAGCGGCTGTACATCCGGAACAGGTCGGCCGCGAAGAGGCCGGCCTCATCCCCGCCGGTCCCGGCCCGAATCTCGACGATGACATTGCGTTCGTCGCGCGGGTCGCGGGGCAACAGCAGCGACCGTAGCCGCTTTTCGAGAATCTCCAACCGGGGCTCGAGCTCGGCCGCCTCCGCCTCGGCCATCGACCGAAGCTCGGCGTCGTCGCTTCCCCGAAGTTGGCGCGCCTGTTCGAGCTGCTCCTGAATTGCCTGGGATTCGTGGATGGCGGCGACGATCGGCTCAAGCCCCGATCGCTCGCGGGCGAGCTCGGCCATCCGGCCGTAGTCTCCCCCGGCCACGGCCATCTCGTGTTCTATGACCTGAAAGCGGGCCTCGATGCCCTGCAGTCTGTCCTTCATCCCGGCCATGCCGGCCGAACCTCCCTGCCGCGGTCACCGGCGGACACAAGAACCTCCCACGGCTGCAGTGGGAGATCGAAGCCATTATATCATGGCGACCGGGAACCCCCGGTGTGCGCGGAGCGTCTGATGACTAGACCGCGAACGACTCCGGGAGGTCCTGATGTGCCGCCTGCGAATCGCACTCCTTGCTCTCGCCCTGACCCTCGGAAGCCTGGGGGTCGCGCACCCCGCCTATGCCGATGGGATCATCATCCCCGAGCCGCCCATCTGCGATCCCGGTCCCTGTCCCCATCCGGTGCCACTCTCCCAACTGGCCATCAAGTATCACCACGTCGAAGTGAAGATCGAGCAGCAGGTCGCGATCACGCGCGTGGACCAGGTCTTCCGCAACGAGAACGACGCCACGGTCGAAGGAACCTACGTCTTCCCCTTGCCCGCCGGCGCCTCGGTGACCCGCTTTACGATGTGGGTGGACGGTCAACCGGTCGAAGGGAAGGTCCTGACGCGCGAACAGGCGCGGCAGCAGTATGAGGACATAGTTCGCCGCATGCGCGATCCGGCATTGCTGGAGTACATTGACCGGGGCGCGGTCCAGGCGTCGATCTTTCCCATCGAGCCCGGCGGCGAGCGGCGGATTCAGCTCGAGTACACGCAAGTGCTCACGGTCGACAACGGACTGGTCCACTATACCTACCCACTCAACACCGAGAAGTTCTCGACCGCGCCGCTCGATGACGTCAGCGTCAAGGTCGATGTCCGCTCCGATCGCCCGATACGGGCCGTGTACTCCCCCTCGCATCCGATCGACGTCGTGCGCGACGGAGCCTTTCACGTGACGGCCGGCTACGAAGACGGCTCCGTCCGCCCAAACCGGGACTTCGAACTGTTCTACAGCCTGTCCGAAGACGCCATCGGGTTCAGCCTGATGACCTATCGGGATCCGTCGGCCGACGGTGGCGACGGGTATTTCCTGCTCATGGCCTCCCCGGCCATCACGGTCGAGCCGAGCGACGTCATCGGGAGAGACGTGCTCCTGGTCCTGGATCAATCCGGGAGCATGGAAGGCGAGAAGTTCCGCCAAGTGCAGGCTGCCGCGAAATACGTGCTTGATCACCTGAACGCCAATGACCGCTTCAACATCGTCGCTTTCAGCACCGGAACCCGCGCTTTCGCCGACGGGCTGAGACCGCCCGAGGATCGTTTGGAAGGAGAGCGTTGGGTCGATAGTCTCTCTGCCCGCGGCGCTACGGACATTAACCGGGCCCTGCTTGAGGCCGTGGCCCAAGCGGATTCGGAGAGGCCTGCCATCGTCCTCTTCCTGACCGACGGCTTGCCTACCGAAGGCGTCACGGACCGCCAAACAATCATCGATGACATCCAGGAAGCCAGCCCGTCCAACTTGCACCTGTTCGCCTTCGGGGTCGGCTACGACGTCGACACCCTCCTGCTCGACTCGCTCGCCCAGGGCCACCACGGCGCCACGACCTACGTCGCCCCGGGCCAGTCGATCGACGAGGCGGTGTCATCGTTGTACGCCAAGGTCAGCACGCCGGTGCTGACCGACGTGCGCCTCGACTTCGGTCACGCCTCCACGTCTGACCTGTTTCCCGAGGCGCTTCCCGACCTGTTCGCAGGCGGCGAGTTGCTGGTCGTCGGGCGCTATCACCAGCCAGGCGATACGACGATCCGCTTGAGTGGGACGGTCGACGGCCAGACGAAGACGTTCGAGTTCACAGACCAGTCCTTTCGGGAGTCGGGCGGTCCCGCCTTCCTGCCCCGGTTGTGGGCAACGCGCAAGATCGGCGTGCTGCTCAACCAGATCCGCCTGCAAGGCGTCCAGAAAGAACTCGTCGACCAGGTCGTACACCTGAGCATCCGCTATGGCATCGTTACCCCCTACACCTCCTATCTGGTGACCGAGCCGACGGTCCTGGGAGCGGCCGCCGAAGGGCAGATCGCCGCCGACGCCCTTAAACAGATGCAGACCGCGCCGACCCAGAGCACGGGCCAAGCTGCTGTGCAGAGGGCAGCCGGAGAATCGGCACTGGGCGGCGCCTCAGCGCCGGTCGCCCCTTCCGGCCAGGCAGCTGATGTCGTGCGCGTCGTCGCGACGAGGACGTTCAAGCTCGTGGACGGAACATGGATCGACACCGCCTTCGACCCGAAGACGATGATCGCCAAAGCCGTGCCGTTCCTGTCGAGTGACTACTTCGCCCTAGCCGGATCGAACTCGGAGCTGGCGGCTGCCTTCGCGTTGGGCGAACGTGTGATCGCCTTCTCCGGCGGGGTAGCTTACGAGGTCGTGGCGGCCGATCAACCGGGCGATGCCATCACCATCCCCACGGCAACCGGGGCGACTCCAGCCAACAGCGCCGATCCCTACACCGCTCCGGCATCGCACGGCCGGCCCCTCACCACGCTCCCTTGTGGAGGTGCCTTGCTGCCGCTTGGGCTGGCTGCGCTCGGGCTCCGACGGCATCGGATCTAGTATCAGTCACGGTAGGACGGCGCAAATCACGTTGTGGTCATCGATGAG
>JBGOYQ010000063.1:0-6535 GCA_041479735.1 Anaerolineae bacterium
CGTTCGGCCCGGCGAACCACTGGCCGTTTTGCGTGATGCCGACCGACGTGACCTCGTACTTGGACTTGTCCAGCGCGTCCAGCACCGAGCGTGCCGAGCGGAGGGAAATCTCATGCTCGCCGGACCGGCCGCCAAAGATCACGCAGATGTGCAACTTGGCCACTAGTCCTGGGCCCCCGCACCCGTCCCGGCCGGCTGACCTTCCCAATCTCCAAGCAACTCGACTTCCAGCTCGAGCCGAACCCCGGACGCGGCTTCGACGGCGGCCTGGACTCTCGTGATCAATGTCCAGGCGTCTGATGCCGTTGCCTGCCCACGATTGATGAAGAAGTTGCCATGCTGCGTGCTGATCTCCACGTCGCCCTCTCGGGCTCCTTTCAGTCCTGCGGCTTCGATCAGCCGTCCCGCATGGTCCCCGGCGGGATTCTTGAACATCGACCCCCAACTCGCGCCGGGCGGTTGGGTCGACTGACGATGGGCTACGAAATCAGCTGTCCGGGCCTTCGTCGCCTCCGCGGTCGACGGAACGAGACGGAAATCCGCCGACAAGACTACGGCCTGACCAGGGCTCCGCTTGAGCCGGCTGTCCCGGTAGGCGTAGTCCAATTGGTCGGCCGACCAATGCGCTACGATCCCGTTGCGTTGCAAGATCTCGGCCATCTCCAGGCTGCCGGCCACGTCGCCGCCGTGTGCACCGGCGTTGCCGACCACCGCACCGCCGACCGTGCCCGGGACCGTCGCAGCCCACTCGATCCCGCTCAGGCCTTTCTCCACCGCTCGCCGCGCGACGGTGCCGAGCGAGGCTCCGGATTCGGCGTGAACGGACTCCTTGCCCGCTTGCTTGCGGAATTGCACGCCGCGAGCCTGATTCAAGATGACCGCCCCGCGCACACCTGCATCGGACACCAGCACATTCGATCCTCCGCCCAGTACCCGCATGGGCACACCGCTCTCCCAGAGTACGTTGGCTGCCTCCGCCAACTCGTCGATCGATCCAGCGAAGATGACCACATCTGCCAGCCCACCGATACGTGCTGAGGTGTATCTGGCCAGTGGCTCGAGCTCCCGAAGCCGGTCGCCAAAGCGTTCCCGAAAGACGGCGACGGTGGCATCCGGCAGCCTGCCTTGGGTCACAATCGGCGGACCCGCTCGATCAACCGGGCGACGATGTGCCGCTCGGGATAGCCGCCGAGCTCCATAGGCAGTTCGCCGGTCTGCCCTTCCGCTGCCGCCTTCTTGGCTGCCAGGCGCATCTTCAACTCCATGCGCCGGTCGACCTCGAAGAAACGTCGATCCTTACCCATCGCTTCCTCCCTCCCTCTTCGCCCCCAGGCCGGCCAGAAGTCCCGTGCCGATCCGGTTGGCGTCTCCCGCAGTCAACGTAACCACAACCGCTCCCGGCCGAACCCGGGCAAGCAAGTCCTGAACGACAGCGTCCAGCGTATGGATCTGCCGGACGTCGGGGTGTTTCATTTTCGCGACCAGCTCTTCGGACCGCGTCGTTGCGTCCGGCTTTTCGCGCGAGGCGAAGATATCGGTCACGATCACGTGGTCGGCCCCGCCGAAGGCGGCAGCGAACTCGCTCATCAGCGCCCGCGTGCGCGAGTAAGTGTGAGGCTGGAACACGGCCCATATCTCGGCGTGCGGGAAGCGCTCCCGTGCCGCGGCTAAGGTGGCGCGAATTTCGGATGGGTGGTGAGCGTAGTCGTCGACCACGGTGACACCCGCCACCTCACCCACGACCTCGAACCGGCGCCCCACACCCCGGAACTCGGTTACCGCCTCTCGCGCCTGCGAGAAGGACACCCCCATGTGATCGGCCACCGCCAACGCCGCCACTGTATTCCGGACGTTATGCAGCCCGGGCAGCCGGTTGCGCACAAGCCCGAGCAGCTCGCCGTGGCGCAGGACCAGGAAGTCGTCGCCACCGGCTGCGTTGCCCCGAACGTCTTCGGCCCGCCAGTCGGCCGCCTGGTCGACACCATAGGTCACGCGTGCGGCGCCGGCCGAGGCAAGCTTTGATGCCACCGGGTCGTCCTGGCACACCACTAGCAGGTCGGTCACAAGCCCAGCAAACTCCGCGAACGCCTGGCGGTAGGCCTCGACGGTCGTATAACTGTCGGGATGGTCGTACTCGACATTGGTGACCACGGCGACGCTCGGCCTCAGACCCAGGAAGGCACGGTCGTACTCGTCGGCTTCGATCACGAACACCTTCCCCGCGCCGGCGCGGGCGTTCGTCCCGAAATCGCCGATCAGGCCACCGACAATGAAGGACGGCGCCAGCCCGGCCTGATCGAGGATCCAGGCGATCAGCCCGGTGGTCGTCGTCTTGCCGTGGGTGCCGGCGATGGCCACGGCCTGGAAGCCGGACGTCAGTTCGCCCAGGAACTCCTGACGGCGCAATACGCGTACGCCCGACCGACGCGCGGCCGCGATCTCGGGGTTGTCGTCACCGACGGCCGAGGTCGCCACCACGAGGTCCGCGCCGGTGATGTTCTTCGGAGCATGCCCGTAGTGAATGGTGACGCCCAGTGCCTCGAGCGCCTCCGCGAACGCCGACTTGGTCTGATCTGAACCGCTCACCGTTTCCCCGCGCTCCACTAGAACCCTGGCTATGGCCGACATCCCTGCCCCGCCGATTCCCACGAGATGGACATGCCGGTTCATACGAACACGACGATGATGAACACGAATATCACGCCGACTGCAAAAAAGACCTGCGGGACCGGCAGCAGGCTGGGCGGCAGATACTTCACCAGCTGGACGATCTGCTTCGCCAGATCGGAGTCCGCCGCCGGCTGGGTGATCCACGGGGTCGGATAGCCGGTCTGGTGCAGGTAGAACCAAAGCGATCCCACCAACAGGTAACCGTTGAGGGCACCGAGGACGAGACCGAGCAGGACTTCCTCCACCCGCTCTCGGACCATCTTTTCCTGGAGCACGCGCAGCTTCGGCGTCTGGTAACCGAAGAACGCCAGCAAGATCACCACACCCGCTCGGATGAGGAACTGCGTCGGCGGCGTCTGGAGCACCAGGGCGTCCCGGAACGGTGTGATGTAGCTTTCCAGGATAGCGTTCAAGAACAGCCCCAGGACGATGGCACTCGAAACCAGCAGCTCCTTAGCCCAGCCGCGCATCGCGCCGATGATGGCGAACAGCGCCACGAATATCCCGAAGAGGACCGTCAAGCTAACCATGCGTCGGCCCGTTCTCCTGTGCCAGGCGGATGATCTCGGCCGCGAGTGTCGCCGCAGCCTCCGGGCGCGCCAAGCGTCGCACGGCGTCGCGCATCTTCACCAATCGCTCCGACTCGGACAGCAATCCGATAACGGTGGGTGCCAGGCCGGATTCGATCGCCTCGTCCGGTAGGCTGACCGCCGCCCCTCGCGAGGCCAGGTACTCGGCATTGACCTTCTGATACCGCCACGCGTGCGGATACGGCACCAACACCGCAGGGAGCCCCACTATCGGGAACTCCCCTAAGACGGATGCTCCGGCACGTGACACTGCCAGGTCCGCCGCCGCCAACGCCCAGGCCATCTCCTCGTGCAGGTAGGCGTAGGCGTGATACCCCGTCGACAGATCGGTCGACAGAGATTCCGTCGCCGGCACGAGATCCGGCCAGTCGCGCTCGCCGGTGATGTGAAGCACTTGGGCATGCTGCAGCAACTCCTCCAGGTGGTGCCAGACGGCCCGGTTGATCGAGCGCGCTCCACGGCTGCCGCCGAACACCAGGAGCACCGGCCTATCAGCGGCCAGGCCGAGGCGCCGGCGGGCCTCGAGTCGATCGAGCGCGGCCAACCCCGGGCGGGTCGGGTAGCCGGAGACGATCACATTCGCCCGGCGCGGATAGAACCGGCGCGAGGCGTCGGCCGTCACTGCCACAACGCGCGCAGACCTGCTCAGCCATCGCAGCGCCTGGCCCGGCTCGATGTCGGGGACATAGACGACCGTGGGGACGCGCCGTGCGGCCAGCGCCACAGGGACGCCGACAAAACCGCCGGTCAGGAGCAGCACTTCCGGCTTGAAGCGGCGCACGATGGCGCCGGCCGCCGGAACGCCGCGGGCCAGGCGCCACAAATTGCCCGGCAGGGCGCGCGGCCCGACGCCGTGCACCCCGGCGGCTGGAATCGATTCAAAGGCGATGCCCGACCGGCTTACCAGAGGAACCTCCATGCCACCTTCGCCGCCGACCCAGAGCACATCAGCGTTCGGGCCGAGGGCGGCGACGATGGCTAATGCGGGATACACGCCGCCGCCGGTTCCGCCAGCCGACACCAATAGTCGTGACATAGTCACTCGCGCCGGCGCCCAAGGGTTTGCGCCGGGAAACATTGAGCAGCAGGCCCATTCCGGCCAGGGTCGCCACCAGGTTGGACCCTCCGTAGCTAAAGAAGGGCAACGCATTGCCGGCAAACGGGATCAGCCCGAGCAGCACGGACATGTTGATGAGCGCCTGAATGCCAATATAGAAGGTGATGCCGCATGCCAGCAGCTGTCCCAGCCTATCGGGCGCATCCAGCGCGATGCGGAAGCCGCGCCACATCAGGATGCAAAACAGGGCCACTACGGCCAGCGCGCCGATCAACCCAAGCTCTTCCCCCAGCACGGCGAAGATGCTGTCGGTATGCGGCGCGGGCAGCAGGCCGAACTTCTCCCGGCTGGCTCCAAGTCCGCGGCCGAGGATGCCTCCTGAGTAGAAGGCTTGCAGCGCATGCTGGACGTGGTACGAGGCCTTATCCACGTCAATCAACCCGTTCATGAACTCCTGCCATCGCTCGCGGCCGGTATTGGTCACTCGCACCAGCAAGTAGCCGACGGCGCCGCCGCCGAACGTCACCAGCAATGCCTGGTACGCCTTGGCGCCGGCCAGGTAGAACATCGCCAATGCCACGAGACCGGCCGTGAGGACCACGCTCAGGTCCGGCTGCAGCAGGACTAGGCCGTCGACGACGCCGGTGATCATCATCAAAGGGATGAATCCGTAACCCCACTCCGTTAGCCGTTCGCCCTTCGACTCCATCCACACGGCCAGGTAGATGATCAGCGCCAGCGTCGCCACCTCAGATGGCTGAACCGAGCCGCCGAAAAGAGAGCGGTGAGGGCCGGAGCCGGCGCTCAGGATTAGCGCTGCGAGCAAGAGCAGCACGCAGACACAGATGATGGGCAGCGCTAGCTTGCGGAGCCAGCCAATCGGCATCCATGCCGCGCCGATCATCACTACCAGCGCAATCGAGAGATTGAAAAGCTGCTTGCGGAAGAGCGCGTTCGGGTCTTGGAACAACCGCCAGGACACGTCCCAGCTCGCCGAGTACACCATGACCAGCCCGAAGGCGATCATGGCCGTGATGACGACCAGCAGCACCGGGTCGAAACCCAGCGTGCGGATTCGCGTGCCCACCGGGGCATGGGGCTGGACGGCCGAATCGGCGATCACGGCTTCACTCAAAGCGCACGCACCAGCTCGGCATACCGATCGCCCCGAGCGGCGAAATCGACGAACTCGTCGAAGCTGGTGCCGCCGGGTGCGAGCAGGACGACATCCCCCGGCTCAGCCCGGCGCGCGGCCGCCTCGACCGCGACCTGTAAATTCGCGCAGGTGTCGAGCGTGTATCGGCGGGCCGCCTCGCCGGAGGCCTGCATCGCCCTCCGGATCTTCTCGGCCGCTTCGCCGAACAGGATCAGATGGTCGACGCGGGCGGACACCTGGCGGGCGAAATCGTCCCAGTCGAGGTCCTTGTCGCGTCCACCGGCCAGGAGGATGATCGGCTCGTCGAACGAACGGATTGCCGCCATCGCCCGTTCCGGGGTCGTGGCGATCGAATCGTCGTACCAGGCGACGTCGCCGACTTCTCGGACCAGTTGCAGCCTATGAGGCTCGCCTTGGAAGTCCAGGATCGCGGACCGCATAGCGCCGGCGGGGATCTCCGCTCCCAGAGCAATGGCGCACGCCGCCGCCACATTGAGCTGGTTGTGCGCGCCGCGCAGGCGGATCTCATCCGCCCGGCAGATCGTCTCAACCTCGCCGCCGTTGTGCACTACAACTTGATCGGCCTCGATCGCGGCGCCATCTTCCGCGGCCGGGAGGTCACGGCCGAAGGTCAGCCGCCGGCCCTTGACGCGATCGGCCAGACGCCAGGCACCGGGGTCATCCCGGCCCAATACGGCCAGATCCCGCGCCGACTGGTAGTCCAGGATGCGTTGCTTGGCGGCAGCGTAGGCCCGCATCGTCTTGTGGCGGTCGAGGTGATTGGGCGTGATATTGAGGACGGCGGCCACATGCGGGCTGCGCGTCATCAGCTCGAGCTGGAAGGAGGATAGCTCCATCACGACCAGGTCGTCCGGCCGGATGGAGTCCAGATCATCGAGCATCGATCGGCCGATGTTGCCGCCGACCCAGGCGCGCCGCCCGGTCGCACGGGCGTGGAGTTGGGCCATCCGCCCCACCAGGGCGGTCGTCGTTGTCTTGCCGGCCGAGCCGGTGATGCCGATGGTTGGCGCCGGGCAGGCCTCCAGGAAGACCTGGGAGTCA
>JBGOYQ010000064.1:0-6490 GCA_041479735.1 Anaerolineae bacterium
CGGAGGTCGCGCAGCTTCTCGAATGCGCGAGTCTCCTTCCACAGGGTCAGGATTTCGTGCTCCTGCGAGATGAAATCCACCTGACTCGGAACCGGCCTAAACATCCCTCACCTCATCCTCCAACTCAAGCACCAGCCGTTTATTGATTGCGCCCTTGCTCTTGTACTCCACGATGCGCAGCAGCCCGACCTCGCGTGTGTTGGCGACATGCGTGCCGCCGTCCGCTTGCAGGTCCAGCCCGACGATCTCGACGATCCGAACCTGGCTGATCTCCGCCGGAAGCAGGTTGATCTTGGTCCGGATCAGGTCCGGGATCTCGAAGGCCTGTTGACGCGGCAGCACGGCCGAGCGAACCTCCCTGGCGGCGCGCACCTCCGCGTTGATCTTGCCTTCGATCTCATGCACCAGCTCGGCTCGCATCTGCTCGAATTCGAAGTCCATTCGTCCTCGGCAAGGTTCCATGTTTCCGCCCGTCACGCTGGCGCCGTAATCCCGCCAGATGACGCCGCACAGGATGTGCATCGCGGTGTGGGTCCGCATAAGGGCATAACGTCGGCGCCAATTCAAGACGCCATGCAACCTTTCGCCGAGGCGAGGGGGATCGGAGGTGACTTCATGCCAGATTTCGCCCTCTTGCCTGCGCACTCCACTGAGCGTCCACCGGGCAGAGTCCGATATGAGCTCACCCTGGTCGTTCGGCTGGCCCCCACCGTTGGGATAGAAGGCCGTCCGATCCAGGGCGACGCGCCGTCCGTCGACCGCGACCACGACGGCATCGAACTCGCGCGCGTAACTGTCCGTATGATAGACCGCCTCAGCCATCCTCCGACCCCTTTCCGGCATTGCCCCACTACGGGGCCAAGAAAAAAGCAAACGCTCCCGTCCGCCAGGGACGAGAGCGAAAGCACTCCCGCGGTACCACCCTGCTGCCCGACACCCTCGGGCGCTCGGTCAGGTACTGCCTCTCGGCGACTACCTGCGCCGTGGATAACGGTCGGCGAGCCCGGCTTCCCTACTGGCCCGCCCTAGGCTGGGGGTTCAGGTCGCGGCTCCGGAGGGATTTTCCGCCCGTTCGGATGTCCCGGCTCTCACCCACCCGGGATCGCTAGCCACCCGCAACGAGCTTACTCGTCTCCATCAACGCTTATCAGATCGATTGGGCGCATTATCGCACACGCGCCCGCGAGGGTCAATGCCCAAGGATGCGGACCGAGGCTCGGCGCGGCTGGTGAACCAGGCGGACTCGGCCGAATGGCGACAGCAGCCCCGCCGCCTCCTCGTTCAACCGCCTCATCCGGCCGTCTCGGACCTTCCAGCGCCCGCGGAGCTGCTCAATCACCAACAGGCTGTCGCCGCGCACTTCCACCTCGACATCGCCCAACGACATCCCGTCTGCACGGATCCTGCTTTGCAGAGCGTCCAACCCGGCGATCAGGGTCTTGTACTCCGCCTCATTGTTCGTCCCCCTGCCCAGCGTCAAGCGCTCCGGTGTATCAGCCGGGCGGCCGACGAACTGAATGCGGTATGAGCCGTACGCCGGACCGGGATTGCCGCGGCTACCACCATCAAAGACCAAGACGTATGCCGATCGCCCTGTGGCAGGTTTTTCGTCAGCGGACGGGGCCATCACCCGTACCACTGCCGGTAGAGACCGACCAGGTTACGCCTGTGCAGCTCCTCCGCTAGACCGGCCAGCAGGATTCGCCGCTTACCGCAATCCTCGATGTCGACATTCGCCAGGAACGCTTCGGGGTCGCGCCGGCGCGCGGCCTTCGCAACGACCTTGCGGACCGCACCCAGGTAGTTCAAGTTCGAACGGACGGCGTTCTGAATCTCGCCGCGCAAGACTACCTCACCGTGCCCCTGGATGAGATTCTCCAGGCGCATCCGAGGGATCCGCTTCAGACTGGCGGCCATCTCGTCCGGGTCGCCATGGACCAGATGCGGCACGGGCATCATCGCGTCCCCGGCGAAAAGCAGCCGGTCTTCCAGGACCAACACTCCGATGCCGTCCGGGCTGTGTCCCGGGAGAGGCACCAGCTGCAACGTTCGCCGGCCGACGCGCAAGGTCACGTCGCCGTTGTCGAAGACCACGTCCGGTAGGACCACCTGCACGTCGCGCAGGTCGCGTGACTGCTGCTGTGCGGATTCCAGCCCCTCTCGGCCGCGTGTGTCCATCAGCTCGCGGCACAGTCGATGCGAGACCACCACCGCGCTCGGAAACCAGCAGTTGCCCAGCGTGTGATCCGCGTGGTAGTGCGTATTAATCACGTAGCGGACCGGGCTGCCCAGCCGGTTCTCGACGAAATCCCGGATCTCCCGCGTCTCCTCCGGATAAGCCAGGGTGTCAATCAGGACCGACCAGTCCGGGCCGACGACGGCTCCAGCGTTGACCTGGGCATATTGGTCGCTGGTGAAGACGTAGACGTTGTCTGCGACCCGTTCTCGAATCATTTGCCCTCCGCTCGCCAGTGGCGAGCGCCGAAGGATAGCACGTGGGTCGGCCCCATGTCAAACTAGCTTGACATAATTAGACCCTAGCCGCCTTGCCAGTTCGCCGAGCAGGTCTGAGCCTGGGACGGCCTTCGCATCCTCGCCGCCGCGGCCACTGACCTCAAAACCGCCCTGTGCCAGGCTCCGCGCCCCCACTGTCACCCGGACTGGGCAACCGACCAGGTCGGCATCGGTGAACTTGACCCCGGCGGATACCGGCCTATCGTCGAAGAGCACCTGGAGGCCCGCCGCGGTCAACTGCTCTTCGACCTCGAGCGAAGCGTCCATGGATTTCAGGTCGACAAGGTGCACGTCATACGGCGCCAGCTCGAAGGGCCAAGCCACCCCACGCGCATCGGCCGCCGACTCGATGATCGCCAGCAGAGCCGACTCGAGGAAGACTGTGCCTAGGCCCAGGCTCGCCTGGCTCTGCACGCCTCGCTCATCGGCGAACGTGATCGGCGGCGTCAGGACTCGCCAACGCGCAACAGCCTGGCCGCGCTCCGCTTGCAGCGCTTGGCCGCATTGAATGCACCCAGCCCCGGCCGTCGCCAGCGCAATGTCCCCGACCCGCGTGGCCGGGAAATCACGCGGGAAGTTCACGCCTGTGAAGTGATACCCATCCTGGTTCGCGCCAGCAACGTAATTGGAGCCGTGCAGAATGGACGAATCGACGACTACACGCACACCATGCGGGTCATTGTCGCCCTGGACATGCAACCCGATCGGGCTTGCGTAGCCCGGCTCTGCGCCGGCGGCCCGTATTTCCTCGGACGTCGCTGGCTTGTAGCCACGCGCGCCGGTCATTCTCCCCAGCTTCCACAGGCTGACCTCGAGGTCACCGGGTAGGACGACGAACGTCAGGGACCCGAGCTCGTCCGTCAAGAAGACCGCCTTGAGCGTCCGGCTCTGTTCGACATTCAACGCGGAGGCAAGCAGGTCGATCGTGTGAGCCCCGGGAGTTGCAACCAGGCGGCGTTCGACCGGCGCCTCGTGAACGCCAGGAGCCTGCGCGAACCGGGCCGACTCCTCGATGCCGGCATATCCGCACGTCGCGCAAGTCAGCAACCACACTGGCCCCTCCCCGCCGAGTGCTATCTCGAGAATGTCCTGGCCTTGCTCGGTCGCTCGAAGTTCCACGCCCAAACCCCCGGCCCAGGCCTCGACTCGCTTTCGCCATTCCGCAGCCACGCGAATGCATGCCTGATCGTCCGCACATGGCTCGACCACCTGCAGCGCCGCGCTCGGGTGACCCCCCAAGCCCAGGCCGTCTGCCGCGGCTCCGATTACGACCCGATCGGCCGCCAGCCGGATTGCCAATTGGCGATAGCTCTGGACTTCCGCCTGCACCGTATCTGCCCACCCGGTCGTCTCTGTCCCCGGCGGCAACCATACCCACCCGGCCGGCGGGAGAGCACGGACCAGGCTTGAACGAAGCCGGGACTTAATCCGTTCACCGAGTGGCAGCCAGACTGTTCCATCGGGATGGAACCGCGCCAGCCCGGCCCGCTCGGCCCACGCCTGCCCACTTCCAGGCGCCCGACGACGACCGCAGCGTTCGGCCGAAAAGCTCGCTCATACGCATGTTGAGCTCCGAGAGGAACTACGGATAGGGCGGGCTTGCGGCTCGAGCGGGTTCCGCCGTCGACTCGAGCCGGAAGCCGCTGCGCCCTCGGAAGGTCAGAAAGTTGGTTTGCCCGGGTTTCAACAGCAACTGAGCGGTATACGGGTGGCCGGCATAGTCGATCTCCACCTCGTACGGCCCGGCAGGCAGGTCGCTGATGACGAAGTTCTCGCCATAGCCGTCGTCTGGATGGACTGTGTCGAGGGCGTACGCCCAGACCTCCCATCGCTTGTCCGTCTCGAGGGAACGGATCTGGACCAGCTGCTCGGCCAGTGGGCGGCCAAATGTGTCCATCAATCGTCCGGCTAGCACCCCCCAGCCTTCGGGTGGAACCATCCACAGCTCGGGGTTGCGCGTCGTGAAGTAGCCGTCCTCGCCGAGCCTGACCTCGAAATGCAGGTGGGCGCCGTCGGCGTTTCCGGTGTCGCCCACAGAGCCGATCTGTTGCCCCGCCTCAACCCGCTGGCCGACCCAGACCCGCGCCTCCTGAAGATGAGCGTACACGGTATACAAGACCTTGCCGTGATACCCAAAGTCATGCCGGATAGAGACTGCTAAGCCATAAGGATCTTTGGGATTCTGGATCCCGCTATACAACCCGAAACCGACCGACATTACTTGGCCGCTGCCAGCCGCCAGGACCGGCGTTCCGCGTGGCGCGTCCAGGTCGACACCTGTGTGGATCGACTCCTCGCCGAAGAACGTGTTTCCGTAGCGGTACAAGGGGTGTGGCCAATTGACGTTGCCGGACGGGATCGGCCGCAGAAAGTAGAAGTGATCCTCGGGGCGGATGGCCAGGGGAACGGCGTACGGCGGAGGCCTCCACGCCGAAACAGGGTCGGGGCCGGGCGTCGGAAACGCGTAACGCATCGGCGTGGGCTCCGGCGCACCTGGCTGATCGACCGATGGCTGTTCCGTCGATGCCGGTCCGGGGATTCCCTCTGTCGAACTGACGACGCCTGTGGGTTCGGCCATCGGCGTTGCGGGCAGGCGAGGCCCGCACGAGGCTGCCAGGCCTGCGAATGTCACGAGCGCGATGTGGAGGGCGCAGTCTCTCGTCACGGCGTCGGGGTCGGCGCGGAAGTTGGGGTTCGGCTGGGAGTCGGGGTCCGCCACCCCCACCACCAGGGGGTCGCGGTGGGAACGAGCGTGAAGGTCGGCGTGGGGGTCGGAGTCCGGAACGGCGTCGGCGTCACGATCGCCGACGCGGGATAGATCTGCAACATGGCGTCCATCCACGTCAAGCCCTCTGTGCGCGCGAACTCACTGAAGCGGGCGCCCGGGAAGAAGGTCCTCCAGTTGGCCATGGCTGGCAGCCGTCGGAAGCCTTGATCGGCCGCGAGCTGCGTGAAGTCCACGTAGTAACCGCTCGGCGTGGTCCCGCGCAGACCTCCACCGGCGTCGTAGGCAGCCGGGTCGCCCGTGTAGCGCACACTGTAGTCCCACGGTCGAAGGCGGAGCGGCTCGCCCTGGGAGCCGTCTTGGCGGTTGGCTCGGACGAATACCCGCCAATACGTCTCCCCGCCAAAATCCTCTCGGACGACTTCGACCCAGCCTGCGTTATACGCCGCCTGCGCGAACGCGAATGCCCTGCCCGTATACAGCCAGTCTTCAAAGGCAAATCCGGGCGGCAGAGGGTCATTCAGTCCTACAAAAGCATTATCAAGTACCGACAGGAAATCCCATCCGCTGTCTCGCGCCACACGAGCGTACAGCCCTTCGAACGCCGATGCCGCGCCTCCTACCAGGAGCGCCCTGGGCGCCGCGACGCCGGGAAGCGAAGCCAGATCCAGCCGGATGGAGGAGGCGGATGGAGTCTCGGTCGCGGCCGCGATCGCTCCCGACGGGTCCAATCCAGCGGCGTAGGCCTCGCCGGGGAGGCCGGCGCTCGTCCACGCCAGGCTGGATATTGGACCGTCAATCGAAAACCCGAACGGAATCGTGGCTTGGCCACCCGGTGCATACGCGACGACGCTTGAGCCTGCTGGGGACGGCAGGATCCCGAGGATAGTCGCTCCGTCCGGGGACCAGGTCGGCGAATCCCCCGGCCCCAAGCGAACTGCGGGGCGAGCGGGGTCATCGAGGGCAATAACCTGGATAGAGCCGGCCCCATCGGTGGCATCCCTCATGCTGTAGGCCAATCGACCCCCATCCGGGCTGAAAGCGGGGTCCTGGACAACCTCTGCCTCTGAAGCCGTCAACTTGATGAAACGATTTGACGGATCGTCCAGGTCGGCCAGGAAGAGGTCATTGATGCCTTCGGCGCTCGAGACGAATGCGATCCTGCGGCCGTGAGGATCCCAGGCCGGTGATCTGTCATCTCCGGGATGACCGAGCTGCAACCGCTGGCTGCCATCCACAGCCAGGATCCAA